>JAOUNK010000011.1 GCA_029881015.1 Gammaproteobacteria bacterium
GCGCGAATGTATTTTCTCGTTTCTTGGTATTTGCGACGGCGGAGAGAGTTAGTGTTCCCGAGCCCGGGACCTTGGCTCTTCTGGGCATTGGTCTGGCCGGAATGGGTATGTCCAGGCGCAGACGTAAGATCTAAGCCTTACAGATAGCTTCAAAAAAACCCGCCCGAGTGGCGGGTTTTTTTGTGGCTAGTGGCGGTCTGCATTTTCGGCGGATAGGTTGGTATGATGCCCGCCCAGCGGGTTGTTGCGCGCGCGCCGCAGTGACGCGTCGCCCGGATATCCAACGCAGCCCGAGGCCTTATGCTTATGAATTGGACCCTGAGTAACAGGCTGCTTTTTACAGCCGTCTTCATCTCGGGCGCTTCCGCCTTGATCTACCAACTGATTTGGGTCCGCTTGCTGGGCCTTGCGTTCGGGGTCAGCAGTTTCGCTGTCGCCACGGTAGTCGCGGTATTCCTGCTGGGTCTCGGTCTCGGGAGCTATGTTTTCGGCAAATGGTCGGAGCGAGCAAGTGACCCGCTGCGCATCTACATGTACGTGGAATTGGGGATCGCTGCGACGTCGCTTGGCGCGTTCCTGGTAATCGAGGGCCTGCCGGTTTACCGCTACCTGCACGAATATGCCTACAACAACCTCGGCTTCTACGGTCTTTCGATCGCTCGGCTGTTGCTGTCGATGCTGGTGCTGCTGCCCCCGGTGTTCCTCATCGGCGGCACCATGCCGCTGCTCACCAAGTACTTCGTTCGCGATCCTGCCAACATGGGCTCCAGCTTCAGCAAGATCTACTATCTCAATACCCTTGGGGCCTGCGCCGGCGCACTGCTGACTGGCTTCCTGTTCGTGCAGTACTTCGGAGTGATCGGCACGCTAATGATTGCCGTTGGCGGTAACGTCGCGGTCGCCCTGATCATTGCGCTGAGCAAGCGAGGAACGGCAGCCAAGCGTCCGGCGGCGAGCGCGCAGTCGCCATACTCCTACATGCTGGTCTTCCTGTTTCTCACGGGCTTCATCAGCCTGGGCTACGAGATGCTGTGGGTACGCATCCTGTCGACCTACGGCTTGTCGACCTCCCAGGCCTTCGCGCTTATTCTCGCCGGGTTCCTGCTGGGTTTCTCGGTCGGGGCCTGGGTCGTCGCGCGCAAGGTCGATTATCGCGAGGATCTCGAAGCCTGGTTCAGCGCCGTGTCGATCGTTACGGCGTTCAGCGGCGCCGTTGTGCTCCTGTTGTTTCGCCAGTTCGAGGCCATCACGATCCTGCTCGCAGACGCCACGCCATTTGGCCAGCTCTCGCTCGGCATGGGCCTCGCGTTCACCGTGTCGTTCATCCCGGCCGTGTTCATGGGGATCCTGTTCCCGCTGGGCGTGCGCATCTACGCGCGGGATATTGAACGGATCGGCGCCAAGGCCGGTAACACCTTTTTTTCGAACACCCTCGGCTGCGTGCTGGGCAGCGTGTTGACGGGATTTGTACTGATTCCCTTCCTTGGAATGTGGAACACAACGCTCCTCCTTATCAATCTCAGTCTGCTGATCGCGGTGGCGTTCCTGTTGCGTCGCAGACGCCCCGCGAGGGCGCAATGGGCCTCGTTGATCGTCGTCGCAGCCGTCGCAAACCTGCTGGTGTTCACCGACAGCAAAACGTTCCACGCAGAACTCAAGGGTCGCGACCTGCGCACACCGGCTGCGGGCTTCGACGTCATCTACTATGCCGAGGGCCTGTCGGGGACCGTCACTGCCGTTGAAAGGGGCAACTACCGCGGGTTGTTCGTCGATGGCCAGAACGTCTCGGGAACGGATCCCGTGCTGCTCGCAGACTCGAAGATGCTTGCCCACGTGCCGCTGCTGCTTGCCAGGAAGCCGGAGGTTGCGCTGACCGTGGGCTACGGCACAGGAACCACCTCCGGGAGCATGCTTCTGTATGGCATCGAGGTCCATGCGGTTGAGATCGAGAAGAAGATCATCGAGGCGGCGCCGCTGTTCAGCAAGGTCAACTACGCGTCCTACGCCGACCCCGATCTCGATATCGTGCTGGACGATGCCCGCAACTACATCGCCACGACGGCCGAAGGGTTCTCAGTCATCGTCACGGACGTGACCAACCTGAAGTACAAGCGCAATCCTTACCTCTACACGCGGGAATACTTCGAGATCATGCGGGATGCGCTGAGGCCGGAAGGCGTTGCCGCCGCGTGGCTCCCGGTCGGCGGCCTGTCCTTCAACGACCTGCGCACCCTGATCGCCACGTTCGACAATGTTTTTCCGCACACGACGGCCTGGTATTTCACTCAGTTCCCGACCCATTTCATTATCCTTGTGGGCACGCCGGAGCCGACGCGGGTAAACCTTGCGGAGTTGGAGAAAGGAATGGCCAAGGTCGAGCGCGATCTGGCGAGCCTGAACGTCGACAATGTCCACAAGCTCGCCAGCATGCTGCTGCTGGGCGAGAACGACATCGACACGCTCGTGAACGGCGCGCCGATTCATACGGATAATCGCCCGCTCCTCGAGTACTCCGATATGGCCCTGTACAACGTCACGGATGTCGCGCCCAATCTCGGCCGGCTCATCGGGTTCCAGCAGGAGGACCTGCTCGCGTACTTCGTCGGCAACGAGCACCAGCTCGCCGCGCTTGAGGAACACTTCGACCTGTATACCGGCCATTACCTCGACTACGTCCGACTGTACGAGCAGCAGCATCTCGACTAGATGCCGGGAGCCCGAGCCGGAAGCGTGAAGTTTCGGTGCTTACCTCTCAGCCCGCGGCGCAGGGCTCATCGGCCATATCATGCAACTGCTCCCAGTCCAGGATCTCTATCTTCCCGCGCGGAGCATACAGAATGCCACGGCGTCTCATCTCCGCCATGCGCCGGCACACCGTTTCTTCACTCAGGCCCAGCAGGTTGGCAATTTCGGAACGGGAGAAGGGCAGCGTGTATCGTCTATTCCCATGTTCCGAACTCGGGACGATCAGCTTGATGAAGGATGCGATCTTCGAGGCGGCGCATTTATGCCCCATGACCGTCATGAGTGAGCGGCTGTGGGCGAGCTGTGCGTTGAGTGCATCGACGAGCCGCATGGCAACTTCACCGCGTTTCTGCGCCGTTCGCAGCAACGCCCGGTGGCGGACTTTGCAGGCATAGGTTTCCGTTTCCGCTACTGCAGAGTACTCGTAGTAATCGTTGTTAATAGACTGCAAACCAACCAGCAGCTTGCCCGGTGTGCTCAGACCTATGATCTGCTCGCGCCCGTCCTGGGTGTGGTAGGTAATCTTGACGATGCCGCTCGACAGGGAGAAAAGGCTGTCGCTGGGCTGTCCCTGGGCAAACAGGATCTCGCCCTTGCCAAAGCGAACCTGCTTTACCGTGTTGGTGATCAGGCACTTCATGTCCGAATCCGAACTCAGGTAGTCACTGGCCTGGATCTCGTGAAACGGGCAGACCAAATTGTTGCAGCTCATACTATTGAATCCCCCAAATCCTTACCCCATCAGACCAAGAAATCAGGTCTCAGTCGATACGGGCTTCCCTTGCCGATTCTCGGTATTTACGTAGCTGAAATTGACATTTGTCAATGTCCTGAACGGGCTGTTTGTACGTACGGAATAGCCGCAAAATCCCGTTTTCGCAGTAGGTGTAATCCACTTGCCGAAACTGACGAATGTCAGTGTTTGGCGGCGCCCAAAACCCTATCGTCTCGATGTTCCGGACGACCGTCTGATCTATTCGCCGATCGCGACCGGGCTAGAATTGACAATCCATATAGGGGAGTACAAATATGAACAGGTTCGGCAGACTTTCAGCTTCGGCCTGGTCTTTCCTCGTAGTGACGGCATTTGCGTTTGCGCTGAGTGGCTGCGAGGGAGACGATGGTGCAGCCGGAGCAGCGGGACAAGCAGGGCAGCCAGGCGCCGACGGCAGCGATGGCCTCGCTTGCTGGGACCTCAACGGTAATGGCGTTGGCGATCCTGACGAAGACACCAACGGCGACGGCACTTTCGATGCACTTGACTGCGCTGGCAGCTCGGTTTCCGTGACGCCTCTCGAAAGCTGTGGCGTATGCCACAGTGAAGGCTCCGTTGCCTCTGCGCCGGCAGCCCATGAAGTATTCGATATCGGCTCGTTCGCGAACTTCGCGGTTGCCCCGGACGGTGCTGACCTCGTTGTCAGTTTCAGCGCCACGGTTGACGGCGCACCAGCGACGGCTGCAACGTTCTACCGTGCATACTTCTCAGACGGCACGACGCGCACGACGCTGACCGACGAAATCAACGCCAATCCGGCGTTGTTCGTCAACAACGGTGATGGCAGCTACAGTGTCAGGATCGTCGACGGCGTTGCCCGCTTTGGTGGCACGAACGGCCGGTACCTGGCCATACTGCGCACCGGGCTCAACGAACTCGAGATCGCTGCGGTCGGCGACTACCCGGCGGCGATTCCGCTCGCGGGTCTGGCCAGTAACGAAGCCTGTATCGGCTGCCATGGCGAGAGCGGTGAAGTGGGACGGTTCGCACCCGACAATCGCGGCGGACACTACTCCGCGCCCATCAGTGCGGATGCCTGCGTGGTTTGCCATCGTCCTGACGATCCGGCAACCCCGGATTACGATCCGCCAAGCTATATGCCGCTGGTTAAAGTCGTACATGGCATCCACAATGCCCACAACTTCCCGGCTGGTGAGTTCGTGTCGGACCGCGGCACTACCTATGACGTCACCTATCCGACCTACATGGCGAACTGCAGCGTCTGTCACAGCGACAGCAATATCGTTCCGGCCGCAGGCGTGTCGGCACTGGCCGCAGCCAACGCAATGCCGGTCACGGGTCGGGGCTGCTTTACGTGCCACGGCTCGATGGACGGATTCGACTTCACAGGTCTTGAGTTCCACCTCAATATCGTGGATCCCGAAACGGCTGACTGCCAGGCGTGCCATGACGGCGCCCTCGCGCGGGAAACCGTTGCCGACTTCCACGACGGTATGACAACCGAGCGCGGCGGCGTCATCTTTGGCGGCGTCGACACATCCGTCACCGAGGGTGCGCTGTTCGATTGGGAGATCACCGGCATCGTCGATGACGGTACGAACCTCGCGATTTCCTGGCAAGCTTCCTACGACGGCGTTGGCGTCGATCCGTGCAACGCCACGCCTGCGGCGGGCGAACCGGCGTTCCATGCCATTCCGCCATTCACTTTTGCGGGGGACACCGAACCGACTAATCGCAATAACCTGAGCATGCTGCGCAACTACGCCCAGGGTGATGACTTCATCCGCGGCCGGTCCACCAGCGCGCCAGGCCAGGCGCTCAGCGTGAACGTGACCGTCGACAACACGACCTGCGCGGGCGGCGTCGCGACGACCACCATCCCGGTGGACAATGTCGATGCCTCCGTCGATCGCGGCATCGTGGCCCTGCAGGGTAAGCCTTGGATCGTCGCTGTCGATCCAAGCGACGAGGACGGCGTAATGCAGGTCCGCGCCAAGACGCCGACCTACGAGTGGACCGTAGGCGATGGCGCTCCACCGGTCGCGTCGCGCCGCGATGTCGTCGACACTGGCGAATGCCTGAAGTGCCACGTGGGTTCGCTCTACCAGCATGGCGGCAACCGCGTCGACAACGTCGGTATGTGTATCCTTTGCCACAACTCTGCCTCTAACGAGAAGAGCGTGCGCGTGGGTATGGGTGTCGATGCGTCCGAAGCGTATGACGGCAAGGTTGGCGAGACCTTCGAGATGAAGACGATGTTGCATCGCATTCACTCTGCTGGTGAAGAAGGTTCGCCTCCGTACCTGGTTTATCGGAACCGCGGCATCTACGCCTTTGCGCCCGATACGACAGGTCTGCCGAACTGGCCGGGCACGGGCCGACAGGTTGTCTTCGGATCTGATCCGGCCTACACGACAAGCCATAACTTCCACGCACCGACGTATCCGCGGGCGCTCAACGCCTGCACGGCCTGCCACACGGACAACTTCGCTGTCATGCCTGACCAGACTCAGGCGATGGCGACCACCACCGATGCTGGTAGCGATGAGTGGATCAACCAGATCGACGACACGCTCCAGGGCGCGACGACGACTTCCTGCATCACCTGCCACAAGGACGGTGCATCGAAGGGTCATGCGTACCAGAACAGCTGGACGCCGCAGCAATTCCCTGACGGTCGTGAAACGATCATCGACGCGGTGCACTAACAATCGGGTCGAGGGGCGGGCCTTCGGGCCCACCCTGCACCACCGAGAAGAAGAAAAGACTGGCCGGGAGAGCAATCTCCCGGCCTTTTTTTGTGCGTTTCACAATAGGTCCGGCTCGTTTCACATTGTGAATCCGCGTGACGGCGCGAACCGGGGCGCCGGGTAGAATTCCGCATCAACCCACGTGGACGGAAGGCGCTCATGTCGCAGGACGACGAAGACATCATATTGGCCGACTTGCCCGACGAGGAACTCGTCGAGCAGATGTTCGATGACCTCTACGACGGCCTCGCCGACGAGATAGCGGAGGGAACGCAGATCCTGCTGGATCGTGGCTGGGACGCGAAGAAGGTGCTCGACGAGGCGCTGGTCGGTGGCATGAACATCGTCGGTGTCGATTTTCGTGACGGCATCCTGTTCGTACCGGAAGTCCTCATGGCCGCCAACGCGATGAAGGCGGGCATGGCGATCCTGCAACCCATCCTCTCGGCGAGCGGCACCGAGCCCGTCGGCAAGATGGTGATAGGCACGGTCAAGGGCGACATCCATGACATCGGCAAGAACCTCGTCGGCATGATGATGGAGGGCGCCGGTTTCGAGGTCGTGGACCTCGGTATCAACACGGACGCAGAAACCTATATCGCCGCGCTCAAGGAACATCGCCCGAACATCCTCGGCATGTCGGCGCTGCTGACGACGACGATGCCGTACATGAAGGTCGTTATCGATGCGATGGTCGAGGAGGGCGTCCGCGACGATTTCATCGTGCTGGTCGGCGGTGCGCCGCTGAACGAGGAATTCGGCGAGGCGGTCGGCGCCGACGCCTATTGCCGCGACGCGGCGACCGCGGTCGAGATCGCCAAGAAGCTCGTCCTGGAACAGCGCGCGTCCTGACGTGGCCAATGCCACGGTCCTCATCATCGCGTGCGGCGCGCTGGCGAAAGAGATCGTCACGCTGCAGCGCCTGAACGGCTGGTCGCACGTCGCGGTCCAGTGTCTCCCCGCGGAGTTACACAATCGGCCGGAGAAGATCCCGGCTGCCGTTCGTGACATGATCGAGAGGCACAAGAACGCGTACGCCTCGCTGTTCGTGGCCTATGCGGACTGCGGCACGGGTGGGCGTCTCGACGAGGTGTTGGCTGAATACGATGTCGCGCGCCTGCCGGGCGCACACTGCTATGAGTTCTATGCCGGGACCGAGCAGTTTGCAGCGCTGTCGGCGGACGAGCCAGCGTCGTTCTACCTCACGGACTTCCTGACGCGTCACTTCGAGCGCCTCGTCAGGGAAGGGCTGGGGCTGGACCGCCATCCCGAGCTCATGGCCACGTACTTCGGCAATTACCGGCGGCTGGTGTACCTGTCACAATCGGAGTCGGCGCAACTCGAAGAGGCGGCGCGCGGCCATGCGGAGTATCTTGGGCTCGAGTTCGAGCATCGCCACACGGGCCTTGCCCCGGTTGGCCTGAACATCACAGAGCACGTCGTCAAATGGCAAAACTGATCTGTATCTACTGGCGCGACATACCGGCACAGGTCGTTGGTCGGGCCGGGCGCAAGTCGGGATTCAAGAAGGAACTCGATCCCCGGTTTGCGAAAGCGATTGACCGCGCCGCCATGCGCGCCGGGCGCGGCTCCAGCGATGCCTACCTCGAGGACTGGCGGCGCGTCACCGAAGACGTCGACGGTGACCTGGAGGCGGCTGTCAATGCGCGCGTGGCCGAGCTCGAAAACCAGTTTCCACCCGACCACCTCGAGAAGGTCGTGAAGGCCGGCGGCCGCATCGAAAAAGGACGCGAAGAATGACCGATACCGTAATCAGTTCGAAGTCGAAAGAGGTCGTCATCGGTTTCGAGCGTCCGTTTGTCGTCATCGGCGAGCGCATCAACCCGACAGGCCGCAAGCGACTTGCCGAAGAGATGAAGAACGGTGACTACAGTCGCGTCGAAGCCGATGCCGTCGCGCAGGTCGCCGCCGGGGCGCACATACTCGACGTGAACGCCGGTATTCCGCTGGCGGACGAAGCGGGGATCCTCGCGGAGAGCGTTCGACTCGTGCAGGCCGTGACCGATGTACCCTTGTGCATCGACTCATCGATCGTCGCGGCACTCGAGGCCGGGCTTGCGGCCTACGAAGGCAAGGCGCTCCTCAACTCGGTGACGGGTGAGGAAGAGCGCCTCGAAGCCGTCTTGCCGCTCGTCAAGAAGTACGGCTGCGCCGTAATAGCCATCTCGAACGACGACAACGGCATTTCCGAGGACATCAACGTGCGATTCGATGTGGCGAAGAAGATCGTCGAGCGGGCGAGGGACCATGGCATCCCGGTCAGCGATATCGTCGTGGACCCTCTCGTGATGCCGATTGGCGCCATCAATAGCGCGGGCAGGCAAGTCATGGAACTCGTACATCGGCTCAGGACCGAGCTCAAGGTCAATACGACGGCGGGTGCATCCAACCTGAGTTTCGGCCTGCCGAATCGCAACGGCCTGAACACGGCGTTCATCGGCATGGCGATAGCCAGCGGCATGACCTCGGCGATCACGAATCCCCTGCATGCCGAGATCATGCAATCGATTCGCGGGGCGAACGTCGTCATGGGCAACGACCCTGAGTGCGCGGCCTGGATCGCGAACTACCGCGAGCCATCCGCTGCGGGTGAGGGGCAGCGTGGCCGCCGGGGAAACCGGCGCAGGCGTCGTGGCTAGCCACAAGGAGCCAATGATCGTATTCATGCCGTCCGGGAAGCGCGGGCGGTTTCCGCGCGGGACGGCCGTGCTGGACGCCGCACGCAGCCTGGGTGTCGATATCGATTCTGTTTGCGGCGGGCGCGCGCTGTGCGGTCGTTGCCAGGTCGAGGTCGCGGACGGCAATTTTGCGAAACACGGCATCAGTTCGAGCGCAGCGAACATCACGCCGGCGGGTGAGGCGGAGCACCGCTTCAGGGAGCGGCGCGGCCTGGATCAAGTCCGCCGCCTGAGTTGCCAGGCCCGGGTCGAGACCGACGTTGTCGTCGATGTGCCGGCCAGCTCGCAGGTCCATCGCCAGGTTGTTCGCAAGCCGAACGAAGATCACGACATCACGATCAACCCCGTCGTGCATCCCTATTTCGTGGAAGTGCCCGCGCCGACGCTGGACGAGGCGCATGGAGATCTCGAGCGACTCGGCAACGCGCTGCGCACGGAGTGGGGCCTCGAGGGCTTACGTTGCGAGCCCACGGTCGTGCGCGACCTGCAAGGTGCACTGGCCGCAGGCAAGCGGCAGGTGACGGTCGCGGTACGCAATGGCGATCGCATCATCGCCGTGTGGCCCGGTTTCAGGGATACGCTGTATGGCGTCGCCTTCGATGTTGGCTCTACCACGGTTGCAGCGCATTTGTGTGAGCTCGCGAGCGGCAAAGTGGTCGCAAGCGCGGGCAGGATGAATCCGCAGATTCGCTTCGGCGAAGACCTCATGAGTCGCGTGTCCTACATCATGTTGAACCCCGGCGGTGAGGACAGGCTCATTGACGTCGTGCGCCACGCAATGAACGAGCTTATCGGCGAAATAGCGGGCGAGGCAGGTATCGATGTCGCCGCAATCGTCGAGATTACGATCGTCGGCAACCCGATCATGCAGCACCTGGTGCTGGGCATCAGCCCGGTCGAGCTGGGTACCGCGCCGTTCGCGCTGGCTACCGATTCCAGTGTCGACCTGCGGGCCGCCGACATCGGTATTGCGATCAACCCGGGAGGCTACGCCTACGCACTGCCGTGTATCGCCGGGCATGTCGGCGCCGATGCGGCCGGAGTGCTGCTGGCGGAGGCACCGCAGCGGCACGAGGGTGTTTCCCTGGTCGTCGATGTGGGTACGAATGCGGAGCTTCTCCTCGGCAACGCGGAACGCCTGCTGGCTGCATCGAGCCCGACCGGGCCGGCGTTCGAAGGGGCGCAGATCAGCGGTGGGCAGCGTGCCGCGCCGGGCGCGATCGAACGCGTACGCATCGACAAGGACACGCACGAGCCGCGCTTCAAGGTTATTGGCTGCGACCTCTGGTCGGACGACCCCGCCTTCGCGGACGACGTGCAGCAGGTCACCGGGATTTGCGGCTCCGGCATCATCGAAGTGGTCGCGGAGATGTTCCTGGCCGGTATCCTGGGCGCGGACGGCAAGATCGTTGCGCCCGTATCGGCACGCGTCATTGAAGACGGGCGCACGAGGTCCTACGTGTTGCACGATGGCAATCCCGCCATTCACATCACGCAAAACGACGTACGGGCCATTCAGCTTGCCAAAGCCGCTTTGCATGCGGGCGCAAAACTGCTGATGGAGCACTTCGGCACCGACAGAGTCGATCGCATTCGCCTGGCGGGTGCCTTCGGCGCCCACATCGATGTGACGTACGCGATGGTGCTGGGCTTGATCCCGGAATGCGATCTCGAGCATGTGTCTTCCGCGGGCAACGCGGCAGGGACCGGCGCCCGCATCGCGTTGCTTGACCGTGCGTCAAGGATCGAGATCGAGCAGCAGGTACGCGCTGTCGTGAAGATCGAAACGGCGGTCGAGCCGCGTTTCCAGGAATACTTTGTTGCGGCCATGGCGATACCCGGTGGCGCTCACCCTGCGGCAGGCGAGACCAGGCAGCGTCGCGGGCGCCGGTCGAAGAGGCGGGATTGAGCTGATGGCACGCCGCAATCGACGAACACGACGAATCGTAAACGCAATCTCTCAGCTCGAGTGGCGTAATGTCGTCAATGCTTACGGTCCGATCAACGTGCTCGACGACGAGCAGGTGCAGACCATCATCGACAGTGCCCTCGGGATACTCGAGACAAGCGGCATGCGCTTCCTCGAGCCGGGAAGCCGGGCGCGCCTGGCCGGCGCAGGCGTCTATGTCGACCCAGAGACGCTGATGGCGCGTTTCGACCCGGCGTTCGTCATGGAACAGGTTGCACTCGCCCCGTCCTCCTTCGAACTGCGCGCCCGCAACCCGCATCGTCACCTCCAATTAGGTACCGGACACCATATTTTTGCATCGGTCGGCGGGCCGGCTTTCGTCAGCGATCTCGACAAGGGGCGGCGGCCGGGTACCTACGCGGAGATGTGCGACTACCTGCGTCTCATCCAGAGTCTGAATATCATTCACCAGGAAGGTGGCGGTCCGTTCGAGGCCATGGATTTGCCTGCGGATACCCGGCATCTCGATCTGTACCTCGCCCAGTACCGTCTGACGGACAAGAACTGCCAGTCCTATGCCCTGGGAGGCATACGCGCGAAAGACTCGGTGGAGATGGCGTGCATCGCGCTGGAGACGGATCGCGATGCCTTGCTCGAGAAGCCGGCGCTGCTCGCGATCATTAACACGAACTCACCGCTGCAACTCGATATACCGATGACCGAGGCGATCGACGAGCTCGCTGCGGCTGGCCAGGTTTGTTGCATCACGCCATTTACACTGGCCGGTTCCATGAGCCCGGCGACGCTGGCGGGTACGCTGGTGCAGCAGACGGCCGAAGTGCTTGCCGTCGTGGCGTACGCACAACTGGTCAGGCCGGGTGCGCGAGTGATGTATGGCAGCTTTGCATCGAACGTCGACATGCGCAGCGGTTCGCCGGCGCTCGGTACGCCGGAGTATACGAAGTCGGCGCTCGCGAGCGGGCAGATTGCGCGCAGGCTCGGTTTGCCGTTTCGCTCGAGCAACACCACGATGTCGAACTGCAACGATGCGCAGGCTGCGTACGAAAGCCAGATGTCGCTGTGGGGTTCGGTGATGGGCGGCGCGCACCTTATCAATCATGCAGCCGGTTGGCTCGAAGGTGGACTCACCGCCTCATTCGAGAAACTCATCATCGATGCCGAGATGCTGCAGATGATGGCGGAGTACCTGCGCCCGATCGCGTTCTCTGACGACGAGCTCGCGCTTGATGCGATTGCCGAGGTAGGTCCCGGCGGCCACCACTTTGGCACGGCGCACACGCTGCAGCGTTACGAGTCGGCGTTCTACGAACCGATCCTCTCCAGCCGCGAGAATTTCGAGAGCTGGCAGGAAGCGGGGAGCAAGGACGCGGCTATGCGCGCCAACACCATCTGGAAACAGATGCTCAAAGACTATGTGCAGCCGCCACTCGATGCGGCAATCGATGAAGCGCTCGTCGACTACGTCGAGCGACGCAAACAGGAATCAAGATAATGCGACCGACCCTTAGCGTACTTTCCGATGACATGATCCGCGACATCCTCGATGAAGCGAAACGCATCATGGGTGAAACCGGGATGGAAATTCGCGGCAAAAAAATGCGCCAGCAGTTACTCGATCACGGCTTGAAGACCGATGCGTCGGGTAATCGCATTCTCTTTTCGCGCGATGTCATCGACGCGGCCATCGCAAGCGCACCCGCGTCGTTCATGCTGCATGATCGCGATGGCAAGCCGTTCACCGAGATCGGCGGCAACAACGTGCATTTCGTGCCGGGGTCCAGCGGCCTGAAGATCCAGGATCACCGCAGCGGGGAAACGCGCCTGTCCAACTCGACCGACTTTGTCGAGTATGCACGCCTCTGCGACGGTCTCGACCACATCGCCTACCTGGCAACCGCGTTTTCGACCAACAAGGATATCGAGGCGCATGTTTCGGATGCCTGGCGCCTGTACATGTGTATGACGACATCGAAGAAGCCGATCGTCTCGGGTGCCTTCAGCGAACATGGCGTGCCGCGCATGACGGAGATGATGCAGCTGTTCCGCGACGACCGTGCCGATCTCATCGCGAAGCCGATGTCGATCTTCACGATTACGGCGACGGGCAATCTGCGCTACGGCGAAGACTCGTGCCAGAACCTGCTCGATTGCGTCGATGCTGGCATCCCCGTCGAAATCGTTCCAGTGACCCTGATGGGACTCATAGCACCGGTCACACTCGTCGGTGCGCTCGTCTTCCATTGCGTCGATGTTCTCACCGGCATTACGATGGCGCAGGTCGTGCGGCCGGGCGCGCCCGTGCTGTTTGGTGGCGCCCCGGCGACCTTCCACATGAAAGCCGCGAGCTCGCCGATGGCTGCGATCGAAGCGCAGCGTCTCAATGTTGCTTACGTGCAGATCGCGAAGTCGTTGCACCTGCCTACGCAGGCCTACATGGCGCTCAGCGATGGCAAGTTCCTCGATGCGCAGGGTGGCGGCGAGACATTCAGCAGCGCCTTGCTGGCCGCGATCGCCGGGGTGAACTCGGTATCCGGTCCGGGTATGCTCGACTTTGTGCTCACCTTCAGTCTGCCGAAACTCGTGCACGACAACGAGGTCTGCGGCCAGGCTCTTCACTTCTGCCGAGAGGTCCGCGTTCTCGACGACCTGCCAACGCAGCACCTGGTTGACCAGCTCATGGCCGAGGATCACCTGATCACATCGCCGCACACGCTGGCGCATTGGCCGAACGAGTTGTACCTGACGGATCCCGTGTATGACCGCCTCAACCGCGAAACCTGGGAGGAGGGCGGCGAGATGCAGCTCTGGGATCGTGCCTGTGCGGACGTGGAAGCCCGTCTGGCGCGCTACCAGCCCATAGAAACCGATCCCGCTATTGACGAAGCCATGCGACAACTCGTGACGGACGGGCTCGTCGCGCAAACGACGCTGCCTGATTTGCCGCCACCGCCCGAGAAACAGGAACCCGTCGCGGTGGCCGGGCGCCGGGGTCGCAAGGGACGACGGCGCCGCTAGACCGCTAGGGCGCGAGCCGCTCTATCGTCCACGTACCGTCTGCCTGTTTCGTGTACAGAAAGCGATCGTGCAGGCGGTTGCGCCGGCCCTGCCAGAATTCGATTTCCTCGGGATCGACACGATAACCGCCCCAGAACGACGGCAGGGACACGTCCTTGTCCCTGAACTTCTGCTTGATCTCCTGGAATTTGGCTTCGAGCAACGAGCGTGACGAGATCACGCTGCTTTGCGCGGAAACCCAGGCTCCGATCTGGCTGCCGCGGGGGCGGGAGAGGAAGTAGGCCAAAGACTCACTGGTCGGAATCTTCTCGGCTATGCCGCGGATCTTTACCTGGCGCGCGGGTTCTGCCCAGAAAAACAGGAGCGAGACGTTCGGGTTTTCTGCAATCTCCGCTGCCTTCCTGCTCTCGTAGTTGGTGTAGAACACGAAGCCTTTCTCGTCGAAGGACTTCAGGAGCACGGTGCGGCTGGACGGCCGCATGCTGCTGTCGACGCTGGACAGGGCAACGGCATTGGGGTCCAGCGCCACGTTTTCACAGGCATAACGGAACCAGTCCTCGAACTGGACGATCGGGTCGTCGTCGAGGTCCTCGCGATCCAGTGCAAATCCGGTGGCCGAGCGTCGCAGCGAGGCGACGTTCATGCCGTGATGTTCCGTGTCCTCTGCCATCCCGCAAATATACGCGAAAAAGGGTACCTGACACCCTATTTCCGATCGCGGAAATAGGGTGTCAGGTACCGTATTTGTGGCCCCAACACTGTTCCAATCCGAAATCGCCTGCGGGTATAATGCCCGGCTGGACAGGACGTGCGGGTCTGACATCGCATCGAGTGCGAAAGTGGCGAAATTGGTAGACGCGCTGGCTTTAGGTGCCAGTGGGGCAACCCGTGGGAGTTCGAGTCTCCCCTTTCGCACCAGCCCTGGTCCTACATGACTAACTTGATACTTAAGAGAAATACAGAATGAACGTCACTGTCGAATCGACAGGTGCCCTGGAACGCCGTATGCGCGTCGAAGTGCCCATCGAGCGCATAGAAAGCGAAGTGGATTCCCGCCTGAAGTCGGTTGGCCGCACGGCCAGGATCAAGGGATTTCGGCCGGGCAAGGTGCCGGCCAAGGTCGTCCGCCAGCACTACGGGAAGCAGGTTCGCCAGGAAGTCATGGGCGAGATCATGCAGAAGAGCTACTCGGATGCCGTCATGCAGGAAAAGCTCCGGCCGGCCGGCGGACCGAAAATCGTGACCGAGGATGAGGACGGCAAGACCTTTGCCTACGTTGCGACGTTCGAAGTTCTCCCCGAGGTGACACTCAAGGATCTCGACAAGATCAAGGTCGAGACACCGGATGTCGAGATCGGCGATGCCGATATTGAAGACATGTTGCTGAGCCTGCGCAAGCAGCGGGCCACGTGGGACGAAGTGGCGCGGAAGTCGAAAGACGGCGATCGCGTCATCGTGGACTTCGCCGGGACGATAGACGGCGAAGCGTTCCAGGGCGGTTCGGGAACCGAGATTCCGGTCGTCCTCGGCCAGGGCCAGATGCTTCCCGATTTCGAGAAGGGCTTGAAGGGCATCAAGGCTGGCGACGAGAAGACGATCAAGGTCAAGTTTCCGAAGGACTACCACGCAGAGGAACTTGCCGGGAAGACTGCCGAGTTCGCGATCAACACGCATCGTGTCGAGAGCGAGGTCCTGCCGGAACTGAACGATGAGTTCGCCGAGGCTTTCAACGTATCGGAAGGCGGCCTTGAGCAGTTCCGCAAGGACGTGCGCGAGAACATGGAGCGCGAGGCCGGGCAAAAGGTCAAGGGCGACGTTCGCGAGCAGGTCCTGGAAGGGCTCCTGGAGAGGAATCCGATCGACATACCCAAGGCGCTCGTCCAGGAAGAAATGCACGCGATGCAGCACGACGCCATGCGGCGACTCGGTATCGAGGATCACGACCAGGCACCGCCGCAGGAAAACTTCAGGGTCGCTGCCGAAAAGCGCGTGCGCCTTGGCCTCCTGCTGCGCCAGGTCATCACAGAGAACAAGATCACGATTGACGAGGCTGCCCTGCGTGCGCATGTCGAGGAGATGTGTGCGAGTTATGAGAATGCCGATGACATGGTCAACATGTATATGAGTAACCCGCAGGTCATGCAGCAAATCGAGCCAATGGTCGTTGAGCAAAAGGCGGTTGACTGGTTGCTCGGGAATGGCAAGTCAAAGAAGAAGAAGGTGTCGTTCAAGGACTACATGAACGCACCTGCTTCGTGAGACACTATGGGCCTTAGGAACACAAGCCTTGCAGGCTGGAGACGGACAAGACTATGAGCGCTACCTCACTGAACCTCGTACCGATGGTCGTCGAACAGACGGCTCGTGGCGAGCGTGCCTACGACATCTATTCACGGCTGTTGAAGGACCGGCTCGTATTCATCGTCGGTCCCGTCGAAGACTACATGGCGAACCTCGTGGTGGCCCAGCTCCTGTACCTGGAGTCTGAGAACCCGAACAAGGACATTCACCTGTATATCAACTCACCTGGCGGCGTCGTATCCGCCGGCCTGTCGATTTACGACACGATGCAGTTCATCAATTGCGATGTGTCGACGATCTGCGTCGGCCAGGCCGCCAGCATGGGCGCCTTGCTGCTCGCCGGTGGCACCAAGGGCAAGCGCTTCGCATTGCCGCATTCGCGTGTCATGGTTCACCAGCCGAGCGCGGGCTACCAGGGACAGGCAACCGACATCAGCATCCACGCCGAGGAAGTCCTCTCGCTGAAACGTCGTTTGAACGAGATCATGGCCAAACATACGGGTCAGGAACTCGAGACAATCGAACGCGATCTCGAACGCGATAACTTCATGTCCGCCGAGGCGGCCGTCGAATACGGCTTGATCGATACCGTACTCGCGCAGCGCAAAGAGATGCGACGCAAGGCTGACGATTAGGCGCGTTTACTCGGTCGAAACGGCCGCGTCCTCCAGGAGCACGGGGAAGACGTAACCGGCGCCGAGGTCCTTGTCCAGGACGATCGTACCCGTGACAACCACCGTGTCACCCACGGCTGTCGTGGCCTTGCTGGTCACTGTCAGATCGTGGTTGCCGTGCGCGGCGTCACCGGATCCGTCCTGAATGTGGAAATAATTCCAGTCCAGGATATTGCTGTTGTACTTGACGACCTTGCCGCGCAGGCTGATCGACTGGTCGGCCAGCGAGTCCTTGTTGGCGTAAACCCAGGCAATGTTCTGACCGGGCTCGAGTTCAGGCACGTTGGTGTCGACAGTCTCTGCGGCCGGCGGCATCGTCGGGTGCGGCGGAGTCGCGCCGGCCTGCGGTGACGTCAGGTTGTCTATTGCGTCTACAAAGAACACGACGTCGAAGGTTCTGTTCAGCGTCTTGCTCGTGAAGTCGGTCATCGGCATGCCCTGGGATACCTGTACGATGTCGCCGACCGCAATGCTCGTCTCCGGCCCGGCTACCCAACGCTGGTCCCGGGAGGTCTCGAGCAGAGCGTAGGTGTAGCCGCCGGTATTCATGGTCTCGAGCACCGAGCCACGCGTCATGCCGGCCGGTACCGGCGCGGCGAGTACCGGATTCTCGACGACGGCGTCAGATGACTTTTCCGTGCATCCACCGAGGGCCGCCAGCAGGCCGGCGGTCAGTACGACGGCGAGCCCGGCAATGATTGATTTCAAGTGATTTTCCCCACGTGTGATGGTGTGTTGTCGGGTATTTTGCCAAGCCGAGGTCCGGGGACTATACGAGCAACTGCCTATGTCCATTCGTCATATTCCGGGCGTGGCGAAATTCCTGCTGAATAAGTTATCAAATATCAACAAGTTATAGGGATAGGGACTATACTCTGGACGCAGTCCTTTGCAGCTCGATGGCGCCCATGTAAACTACGGCCAATAGTCGTAAACGACTGATTTTTTTGGCTACAAAGGCACGTCCGTATGAGCGATGATTCCCGCAGCAAGAACGAGGATGGCAAACTCCTCTACTGTTCTTTTTGCGGCAAGTCTCAGCACGAAGTTCGCAAGCTGATTGCGGGTCCTTCGGTTTTTATTTGCGACGAGTGCGTTGAGCTCTGCAACGACATTATCCGTGAAGAGCTCGAGGACACCGGTGAGACCAGCCACGACAAGCTGCCAAAACCGATGGAAATCAAGGATGTACTCGACGAGTACGTCATCGGGCAACAGCGTGCCAAGAAAGTGCTTTCGGTCGCGGTGTATAACCACTACAAGCGGCTCAACGATCGCCTGAATGAGCGTTCGAAAGACGACATCGAACTCGCCAAGTCCAACATCCTCCTGATCGGCCCCACGGGCTGCGGCAAGACGCTGCTCGCCGAGACGCTCGCGCGCCTGCTCAACGTGCCGTTCACGATTGCCGATGCGACCACACTGACGGAAGCCGGCTACGTGGGTGAGGATGTCGAGAATATCATCCAGAAGCTGCTGCAGAAGTGCGACTACGACGTCGAAAAGGCGCAGACCGGCATCGTCTACATCGACGAGATCGACAAGATCTCGCGCAAGTCGGACAACCCGTCGATCACGCGCGACGTGTCGGGCGAGGGCGTACAGCAGGCGCTGTTGAAGCTCATCGAGGGCACCATTGCCTCCGTACCGCCCCAGGGTGGCCGCAAGCATCCGCAGCAGGAATTCCTGCAGGTCGACACGGGCAACATCCTGTTCGTCTGTGGCGGTGCATTCGCGGGCCTCGAGAAGATCATCATGGAGCGCTCTACCAAGAGCGGCATAGGCTTCGTTGCCGAGGTCAAGACCGAAGAGGACGAGCAGAGCATTGGCGAGCTCCTCCACGACGTCGAGCCTGAAGACCTGATTCGTTTCGGCCTGATCCCCGAGTTCGTCGGCCGCCTGCCCGTGGTCGCGACGCTCGAAGAACTGGACGAAGACGCGCTTGTGCAGATCCTGCTCGAGCCGAAGAACGCATTGACCAAGCAGTACCGCAAGCTATTCGAAATGGAGGGCGTCGAACTGGAGTTCCGGGACGATGCGCTTCTCGCCGTGGCCAAGAAGGCCATGGAACGCAAGACCGGCGCTCGCGGATTGCGCACCATCCTTGAAAATGTATTGCTCGATACCATGTATGACCTTCCTTCATCGACGAGTGCGAAGAAGGTCGTCGTGGATGAGGCCGTCGTGATAGGCGAAACCCAGCCCTACGTAATCTATGAGTCGGACGAGACTCCGACAGTTAACATCGAGCAGCCGCCACGACCCACCGGGTCCGACGGCGCCTAGAGAGGCAGCATGTCTGAAAAAGATCTGATTTCCGCGATCGACGATGACTCGGTCATCGACGACTCGTCCGCTGTTCCCGTATTGCCGCTGCGCGACGTGGTCGTGTACCCGCACATGGTTATTCCGTTGTTCGTCGGGCGCGAACGTTCGATCGTTGCGTTGAACAGGTCGATGGATGCCGGCAAGCGCATCCTGCTGGTCGCGCAAAAGGCGGCCGATCTCGACGATCCGCAACCCTCCGACCTATACGAAGTGGGTACGCTCGCGACGATCCTGCAACTGCTCAAGCTCCCCGACGGTACGGTCAAGGTGCTGGTTGAAGGTGGCGAGCGTGCGCTGATCGACCGCTTCAATGTCGGCGATCATTTCTCGGCGGAGATCACGCCGCTGGCCGATGAGGACCGTCACGACGAACGCGAGATCGATGTGCTGGTGCGCTCGATCATTACGCAGTTCGAGCAGTACGTGAAACTGAACAAGAAGGTGCCGCCCGAGGTTCTGACCTCGTTGTCGGGCATCGACGAACCGGGTCGCCTGGCCGA
The DNA here is from genome assembly GCA_029881015.1 of Gammaproteobacteria bacterium. Classification (GTDB taxonomy): domain Bacteria; phylum Pseudomonadota; class Gammaproteobacteria; order Steroidobacterales; family Woeseiaceae; genus UBA1847. The sequence continues at coordinate 19,679 of JAOUNK010000011.1, forward strand.
CACGGTGGCAGCGCACATGGCGCTCAAGCTCTCCGAGAAGCAGCGAATTCTTGAGATCCAGGATATCAAGAGCCGTCTCGAGCAGGTGCTCGGCATCATCGAAGGTGAAATCGACGTCCTGCAGATCGAAAAGCGTATCCGCGGACGCGTGAAGCAGCAGATGGAGAAGAGCCAGCGCGAGTACTACCTGAATGAGCAGATGAAGGCCATTCAGAAGGAACTCGGGGAAATGGAAGACGCGCCAAACGAGCTGGCGGACCTCGAACAGAAGATCGAGAGGGCGGGCATGCCTGCGGAGGCCAAGGAAAAGGCCGTCTCCGAACTCAACAAGCTCAAGCTCATGTCGCCGATGTCGGCAGAAGCCACCGTGGTTCGAAACTACGTGGACTGGCTCGTCAAAGCGCCATGGAAGAAACGCAGCAAGGTTTTCAAAGACCTCAAGAAAGCCGAGGACGTGCTCGAGTCCGATCACTACGGACTCGAGAAGGTCAAGGAACGTATCCTCGAGTATCTCGCGGTGCAGCAGCGCGTGAAGAAACTCAAAGGGCCGATCCTCTGCCTCGTTGGCCCACCGGGTGTCGGCAAGACCTCGCTTGGCCAGAGCATCGCGCGTGCCACGAACCGCAAGTTCGTGCGCATGTCCCTGGGCGGCGTGCGTGATGAGGCTGAGATTCGCGGTCATCGGCGCACGTACATCGGCTCCATGCCCGGCAAGATCATCCAGAATCTTTCGAAGACCGGCGTGCGCAATCCGCTGTTCCTGCTCGACGAGATCGACAAGATGGCCATGGACTTCCGCGGCGATCCTTCGTCGGCATTGCTCGAGGTGCTCGACCCGGAGCAGAACTCGACGTTTGCCGATCATTACCTCGAGGTCGATTTCGACCTGTCGGACACGATGTTTGTCTGCACGGCAAACAGCCTGAATATCCCGGCACCGCTGCTCGATCGCATGGAGGTCATTCGCATTCCCGGTTACACCGAGGATGAGAAAACCAACATTGCGCTTCGCTACCTTGTGCCGAAGCAGTTGCGGGAAAACGGCCTCAAGGAAGACGAGCTCAAGATCACCGAAGGTGCGATACGCGACATCATTCAGCATTACACGCGGGAGTCGGGTGTTCGTAACCTCGAGCGCGAGATATCGAAGATCTGTCGGAAGGTGGTCAAGTCACTCCTGCTCAAGCCGCGCAAGAGCCGTGTGCTCGTCACGCCGAAGAGCATGGAGAAGTACCTCGGCGTTCGTCGTTTCCGCTTCGGCAAGGCCGAAGACAACGACCAGGTCGGACAGGTTACAGGTCTCGCCTGGACCGAGGTCGGTGGCGAACTGCTCACGATCGAGGCGGCGGTCGTTCCCGGCAAGGGCAAACTGACACCGACAGGCCAGTTGGGCGACGTAATGAAGGAATCCATCGAGGCAGCCATGACCGTTGTGCGCAGCCGCGCCAGCGTGCTGGGCCTGGAAGAGGACTTCCATCAGAAGCTCGACGTCCATATCCATGTCCCTGAAGGGGCGACGCCAAAAGACGGGCCGTCTGCGGGCGTGGGCATGTGCACGGCACTCGTTTCAGCGCTGACCGGTATCGCGGTGAAGGGTGATGTCGCCATGACGGGAGAGATCACGCTGCGCGGCGAGGTACTGCCCATCGGTGGCCTCAAAGAGAAGCTGCTCGCGGCCCATCGCGGCGGCATCAGCAAGGTCCTGATCCCGGAAGAGAATGAGAAAGATCTCGCCGAAATCCCGAAGAACATCAAGGACAAGCTGGACATCGTGCCGGTCAAATGGATTGACGAGGTGCTGGAACACGCCCTCGTCAGTCAGCCTATTCCGGCGCGCAGCAAGGATGGCGAGGCCAAGGCGAAGAAACCGTCGGGCAAGCAAAAGTCCAAGGACATCGTTCGTCCCCACTAGGACGAAGACTCAGGTTACGGCGGCTTCCAGGAGTTCCAGCGAACCGGCATCGGCGTCCAGGCGTGCCATGATTCCCATCGGCACCGTGGTCTTGTCGCTGATGTGGCCGATCATGAGCCCGCCGATCACGGGGATCCCGAGTGACGCGCAGCGCATGCGCAGGACTTCCTCGATACTGAACGTATTGCCGTCGTCCTCGGTGTCCGTGAACTTGCCGAATGCGATGCCGGCGGCATGTTGCAGCTTGCCGGCCAGCCACAGCTGGGTGAGCATCCGGTCGATTCGGTAGGGCGCCTCGCTGACATCCTCGAGAAACACGATGCGACCGCGAAAATCGGGCTCGTAGGGCGTGCCCATGAGCGTTGAGACGATCGTGAGGTTGCCGCCGGTCAGGCGGCCCTCGGCGACCCCGCCGGAGAACCGCGTAATGCGGTTCTTCTTCTCGACCCGACCTTCACGTACCTCGATCGCGGGTGCTTCACCGATGCGGGTTCGGTCGCCCGGTTCCATCAGCACCTTGCGAAACTCCGCCAGCGCGTAGTCAGAGTAATTGCCGCCTGCCGATGGACCGTGAAAACCGACGAGGCCGGTCTTCTCGTGCATGGCGATGAGCGTGCCTGTAATGTCGCTGTTGCCGATAAATACCTTGGGATTGGCGCGGATCAGGTCGTAGTCCAGGTACGGCAACATGCGCTGCGTGCCGTAGCCCCCGCGCAGTGCGAAAACGGCGTCGACCGAATCGTCGGCGAACATCGCGTTGATATCGCTGGCGCGATCGCGATCGTCGCCGGCCAGGTACAGCGTCCGGTCGTACAGGTGTTTGCCTTCCTTTACCCTGAAGCCGAAGGAGCGCAGCAAGTCTCCCGCAAAGCGAATGACCTCGTCCTCGGACGCGGGACTTGCGGGTGCAACGAGCCCCACCGTATTGCCGGCTCTCAGCCGCCTGGGTTTGCGCACCGTTTGACTGTCGGCGCCGGCTGCCAATGGCGCCAGGCCCGTGGCAGAAGCCACTGTGGCCGCGATGCCGGCGCGTATCAGATCCCGTCGATTCATGGTGTGTGCCTGTCCGTGTAACCCCACCGGATTACATCAAAGATCAATTGATTTATCATGGTTTGCATGTCCTGCCTTGCAATCATACGGTCTGCACGCGACAAAATGTCGGCCAACGAGAAGAAACTCGCGGACTTCATTCTCGAGAACGCGTCCCTGATTCGTGACTATTCGTCGCAGCAGATTGCGGCGGCTGTCGGCGTCAGCCAGTCGAGTGTCGTCAAGTTCAGCCAGAAGATCGGGTACAAGGGATTCACGGACCTCAAGCTCGCGATTCACGAAAGCGTGGTCAAGCAGGAGTCGAACGTCGCGGTACTGGCCGGCAAGCGGGCCGCCGGCGGCGCCAACGTGCCGCTCAAGGACCAGCTCCTGCAGGCCAAGACCGAAGCGCTTAGCGGTGCGACCGACCTCAACGACGAAAAGTCGCTGGGCGCGGCGGCGGCGGCGATCGAGGCCGCCAACCATACCCAGCTTGTCGGCAGCGGCAGCGCGTATACCGTGGCACGCGATGCCGCCTGGCGCATCCAGCGGCTTGGCAAAGCCGTAATCGCGGAGGGCGATGCCGAGCTACAGCTTTCCGGCGTCGCAACGCTGGGCAAGGGCGATTGCCTGTTCATTATTTCGACGCTGGGCCAGTCGGCGCATCTTGTGCAGCTGTCGAAGCGAGCGAGTAAAGGCGGTGCGACGGTCATATCGCTGACCGACCAGGGTGCCAATCCTGTCGCCGCGCTTGCGGATATCCGCCTGTTTTCCGTCTCGCGCGGCGATAGCCTCAACGCCCCCGATGTCGTTGCCGCAACGTCGCAGCGGCATGTCATCGACCTGGTCTTTTACACGATGGCTCTCGGCGAGAACGCCGGCCTTTTCGCGAAGGACGACGCGGCGGAAATTTCCAGGGCACGCTAGAGCCTCAGGTCGCAGCATCCCACGGCAGGTCCAGTGCGAGCAGGTCATCGTAGGTCGGCCGTTTGCGAATGACGCGGAATTCGTCACCGTCGACCAGCACCTCGGGCACCAGCAGACGCGTGTTGTAGGTCGATGCCATAACACTGCCGTACGCCCCCGCATCGGAGACTATGACGAGGTCACCCGGTTGCTGTTCTGCCAGCCTGCGGCGCCGTGCAAACGTGTCCCCTGTTTCACAGACAGGCCCCACAATGTCGTAGGTTTCTTCGCGTGCATCCGTTTGCCGGCCGCTTGTGATCGCGTGGTATGCGTCGTAGATGCTCGGTCGCATGAAGTCGTTCATGGCGGCATCGATAATGAGGAATTTCGAGGTACCGGTCACCTTGGTGTAGATGACGCTCCCAACGAGGATGCCGGCGTTGCCGACCAATGAGCGGCCGGGCTCGACA
>JAOUNK010000012.1 GCA_029881015.1 Gammaproteobacteria bacterium
CCAGCCCATCAGTCGTGCTCCCCCCCGGCAGCCTTGCCGGTCTTGAGTTTCATCGCCAATACCTGTATTCGTCCATCTTCATCATAGCCCATCGAGTCCCCGTGAATTCCCAACCCGCCAGACTGACGCAAGGGCCCGTAGGTCGTCACCTGATCGCCATGACCGTACCGGTCCTGTTCGGTATCACGACGCTGATGGCGCAGTCGTTCATCGACACCTATTTCCTGGGGATGGTTGGCGACCGGGAACTGGCCGCGTACAGCTTCGGCTTTCCCATCCTGATGATCGTGACCAGCGTGGCGATCGGCCTCGGCGCGGGAACCTCGTCCGTCGTGGCGCGCGCGATCGGCGCGGGCGATCACCGGCGCGCCAGGCGCCTCTCTACCGACAGCCTGCTGTTGTCGTTTCTCGTCACGGCGGCGCTGTCGCTGGTGGGCATCCTCACGATCGAACCGCTGTTCCGCCTGCTTGGCGCCCCGGCAGACATGATTCCGATGATCCGGACATTCATGACGATTCTCTACTGCGGCGTGCCGTTCCTCGTCATTGGCATGGTCGGCACGAGCAGCATGCGCGCAACCGGCGATACGGTGCTGCCGAGCAAGCTCATGGTCGCGGGCGCGATTCTGAATGTCGGACTGGACCCGATTTTCATTTTCGGCCTGGGACCTTTTCCGGCGCTGGGCCTGAATGGCGCGGCGATTGCGGCGCTGCTCGCACGCGGCGTGATGTTTGCGGGAACCATCTATTTCCTGGCGTTTCGACTCGACCTGATCAGCTTCAAGAAAGCCGAACCCGGCGAGGTGCGACGCTCCTGGCAGGACATCCTGCACGTCGGCCTGCCCGCGGCCGGGACTAACGCGATTGTCCCCGTCGGCATGGCATTGATCACGGCGATGATCGCGCGCTACGGGCCGGAAGCCGTCGCGGGGTTCGGCGTTGCCAGCCGGGTCGAGTCGATGGTCCTTGTCATTTACTACGCGATGTCGTCGATCATCGGCCCGTTCGTCGGACAAAACCTGTCGGCAGGAAAGGAGGACCGCATCCAGCATGCACTGCGGCTCTGTGCGCGCTTCTGCGTCGTCAGCGGCCTGGTCATCGCCGCCGGTCTTGCCCTGCTGTCCGGCGTCGTTCCCCAGTTGTTCAGCGACAATCCCGCCGTGACGGACGTCACCCGACTCTTCATGTGGATGGCACCGATAAGCTACGGTGCGTACGGTCTCGTCATGGTCGTCAACGCGGCGTTCAACGGGCTCGGCAACCCCATGCCCGGCGTTGCTATCAGCGTGACACGCATACTGGTCCTCTACGTGCCGCTGGCGTTCGTAGGCAAGTCCCTCTTCGGCATAGCCGGAATTTTCGGCGCCTACGCCGTTGCGAACATCCTGTCCGGGACGTTGGGCTTCTTCTGGGCCAGGAGCAATGCGCACCGGCTGTGTGCGCTTCGCGCTGCCGAGAGCGCCTAGTGAACGTCCTTTAGCCGGGCCGTCGGGCGTCGCACATAACCGAGGTGCATGCCGATGCCGCGGCTGGCCATGAAGAGCAGCAGCGCAAACCACAGGCCGTGGTTACCGAATGACTGCGTGAGATACCAGGCCGGGAGAAATACGCCGAAGGTCGAGAAGATCATGATGTTGCGCATTTCCCTGGCGCGGGTCATGCCGACGTAGACGCCATCGTAGAGAAAACACCACACCGAGATCAGCGGCGATGCGATCAGCCAGGGCAGGTAGACCATTGCCGTCGTGCGTACGTCCGGCAAGTCGGTCAGGATGCGAACGATGAGCGGTCCGGCAAGCGCATAGGCGACGGTAAACCCGGCAGCGAAGAGCAGTGACCACTTCAACGTGAGCCGTACCGTGTAGCGCAGGGTCTCATCGTTTTTCTGCCCCACCGCTTTGCCGACCATGGCTTCCGCGGCGTGCGCGAGCCCGTCGAGCCCCAGCGATGTCAGGTTTTGAAAGTTCATGAGTACCGCGTTCGCGGCGAGGATGGCGGGGCCGAGACGCGCACCCTGTGCGGTGACGAAGGCGAACGTAAACATCAGCGCGATGGAACGGATGAACAGGCTCGCATTGACCGAGAAGAAGGCGCGGTAGGCGGCGAGGTTGGTCAGTCGCGCCAGTGGCCAGTGGCCCTCGCGGTGGCGAAGTGCGTCGATGGCAAACGCGGTCCCGACCAGCAACCCCGAATACTCGGCTATGACGGACGCAAGCGCGACACCATCGACCTTCATGCCGAAGACGACGACAAAGAGGAGGTCGAGCACGATGTTCGTGATGTTGATCGTCAGGAAGATGAGCAGCGGCACGCGTGCGTTTTGCAGGCCGAGAAACCAGCCGATCAGTGCATAGTTCGCAAGCGTGCCCGGCGCGCTCCACACGCGTATCGAGAAGTACGTTGCCGCGTGTTGCTGCGTTTCGGCATCGCCGCCCAGGAGGGAAATGGCGAAGCGGCCAACAGGCACCTGCAGGAGAAGAATGGCGACGGCGATCGCGAGGCTGACGATCAGCGCCTGGCCCAGCGACACGCGCAGCCCGTCGTTGTCGTCCGCACCGAAGCTCTGCGCCGCGATGCCCGTGGTGCCCATGCGCAGGAAGTTCATGCTCATGTACAGGAACGTGAAGATCGTGCCGCCGATGGCGACGGCGCCGAGGTACGTGGGGCTCTCGAGGTGTCCCGTGACGCCCGTGTCGACCATGCCGAGCAAGGGCACGGAGATATTGGACAGGATCATGGGCGCTGCGATGCGCCACATGTCGCGGTCGGTCGGCAGGCGCCTGTCGGTCAAGCGCTCGTCACCCGAACGCGTTGACGCCTGTGAGTTCCTTGCCGATAACGAGTTGGTGGACGGTCTCGGTACCTTCGTAGGTAATCACGCTCTCGAGATTCAGCATGTGCCGAATCGGTACGTATTCGGCGCTGATGCCGGCGCCGCCGAGAATGTCACGCGCATCGCGCGCGATGTCGAGTGCCGCACGGCAGTTATTCCATTTCGCGAGCGATACCTGTGACGGGGTCAATTCACCCTTGTCCTTCAAGCGGCCGAGACGCAAGGCCAGCAATTGTGCCGTGGTGATGCGTCGAGCCATGTCGGCGAGACGAATCTGCATGGCCTGCGTGTGGGCAACCGGCTTGCCGAACAATACGCGGTCCTGTGAGTAGTTTAGTGCTTCGTTGAGGCAGGCCTGTGCTGCACCGATGACACCCCAGGCGATACCGTAGCGCGCCTGCGTGAGGCAGCTAAGCGGGCCCTTGAGCGACGAAACACCGGGGAGCACGCTTGCCCTGGGCACGCGTACATTGTCAAAGAACTGGGCGCCCGTTACCGAGGCGCGCAGCGAGAACTTGTTCTCGATCTCCTGCGTCGCATAGCCGGGCATGTCCTTCTCGACGATGAAGCCCTTGACGCCCTCGTCGGTCTTCGCCCAGACAACGGCAGCGTCGGCGATCGGCGCATTGGTGATCCACATCTTGGCGCCGTTGATGATCCAGTCGTCGCCGTCTTTCTTCGCGTGCGTCTTCATGTTGCCGGGGTCCGAACCGCCATGTGGTTCGGTCAGCCCGAAGCAACCGATCGCTTCGCCGCGCGCCATGGCCGGCAGCCAGCGGTCCTTCTGTTCGTCGGACCCGTAGGCGTGGATCGGGAACATGACGAGGCTCGATTGCACCGAGACAAAGCTGCGCAGGCCGCTGTCGCCGCGTTCCAGTTCCTGGCAGATCAGGCCGTAACTGACGCCGTTGAGGCCGGCGCAGTCGTAACCGTCGATCGAGCTGCCGAACAGGCCGAGTGCCGCGACCTCGCCGACGAGCTCCATGGGGAAGGTGTGCTGCTCGAAAGCTTCGCGCATGAGCGGAATGACCCGATCGTCGACAAAGCGGCCGACGGTATCCTTGACCATGGCTTCGTCTTCGCTGAGTTCCGAGCGAACGTCGTAGAGATCGAGTGGATCGAGTGCTTTTGCGCCCATGCTGGTTTTCCTGGGATTTAAGATTCGGGGCGTAGATTCTAGACCAGTTCCACCCTAGCGGCACTAGCGCTAAAAAGGTATCTGGAAGCGCTTGTACATCACCGAGAGGAGCCAGGCGGGGCCGATCATCATGAGCTGGAAGTCCTGGATGACGCCGCGAAGACTGCCGGGACCGCGTCGGCCGAGCCACAGGCCGACGGTACCCGCCACGAGCAGGGCCACGGAGATGCCGAGCTGTGGGTAGGGCGAGCGCGCCAGCCAGAGCTGCAGCGCCGCGATGCCGAGCAGGAAGGGCAGCATGCCGATCGCGAGCGACAGGGAGATGATGAAGTAGTAGATAGCTGTTGCCATCAGGAATGCGCTGCCCCAGTTGAGCAGCGGGGAAATCTCAAAAAATTCCGCAGGGACCGGCAGGTACCAGAAGATGCCGATCGTACCAAGCACCACCATGGGCACGGCCGCCCAGTAGACGACCGGGTTGGTCAGGTCCTGGTGGCCTTGTTCGTAGCGCGTCAGCCAGTTGTCGATTTCGGTCATACGTCACAGTTTACGCGTATTGTGTGACTTCTCTCGACATAACGACGTCAATTAAGGGTGCGTTCAGCTTCGGGAGGATTACAATGCACTTCAAGAATTCCCGGAATCCACGAAAGCCAAAGGAAAGATCATGATTAACCGATCTGGAAAAATCATTCTCGCTATCACTGTTGCGGCGTTTTTTGCCAGCGCCTGCACGACCCTCGATCCGTACACGCGCGAGGAAAAGACCAGCAAGACCGCGAAAGGCGCCATGATTGGCGCCGGTATTGGCGCTGTAGTCGGCCTGATTTCCGGTGACGATGCCGTTGAGCGCCGTCAGCGCGCCTTGATCGGTGCCGGAGTCGGTGCCCTTGCCGGCGGTGCCGTTGGCAATTACCAGGACAGGCAGGAAGCGAAGTTGCGCGCCGAACTCGAGGGTACCGGTGTCAGCGTTTACCGTGACGGCGATAACATCACGCTAAACATGCCCGGCAGCATTACGTTCGCGACAGACAGTTCCGATTTGAGCCCGGCCTTCTTCGACGTATTGAATTCTGTCGGCAAGGTGCTGGGCGAATTCGACAAGACGGTCGTTGAGGTTGCAGGCCATACCGACAGCAGAGGGTCGGATGCCTACAACCAGAGCCTGTCCGAGCGTCGCGCCGCTTCGGTTGCGACCTACCTGCAAGGTCAGGGAGTCATGTCGCAGCGCCTGATCACTGTCGGCCTGGGCGAGTCTCGTCCGGTCGCTGACAACAGCACTGCGGACGGGCGCCAGGCAAACCGCCGCGTCGAGATAACCATGGTGCCGGTTACCCAGGGGTAGCCTGCGGCAAGGAACAAGGAAGCACGGAGGCCAAGGATGGCCGACCGTGCTTTTTTTTGTCTTGGTAAAGACGTTTACCCAACGCGACGAGGGCGCATGGATCGAGGTGTCCGGATTCGTTCGGCGCCTGCTGTCCGACGATGACGACGGCTCACGTCACCAGCGTTTCATTATCGATATCGGCAATCGCCAGACGCTGCTGATTGCGCACAACATCGACCTCGCCAAGCGCGTTCCTCTCGGTATTGGCGATCGTGTGCGCGTGCGCGGCATGTACGAATGGAATGACCTGGGTGGCCTCGTGCACTGGACGCACCATGACCCGTTGGGCGTAGAGGACGGCGGCTGGGTGCGTTACCGGCGCCGGGAGTACCGCTAGTCCGGGGCAGGCCGGCGCATAAAAAAGGCCGCGCGAGGCGGCCTTTCCTGCGATTTGTCAGCGGAGCCTACACCGCCATCGCGTTGCGCAGTTTGTTGATGGCATTGGCCTCGAGCTGGCGAATTCGCTCAGCCGATACGCCGTACTCATCGGCAAGCTCGTGCAACGTCATCTTGCTCTCCGTCAACCAGCGAGCCTCGATGATGCGACGGGCGCGGTCATCGAGAACTTCCAGTGCCGCCGTCATGCGCGTCGTCGCGTCATGGTTGAAATCGGCGGCCTCTACCTGCATGGCGGGATCGGCATCCGGCGCGGGCAAATAGGCTGCGGGTGTAAAATTGCGGTCGTCATCGAGGTCCGGGGTCGGGTCGAAAATGGCATCGCGCGAGTGCAGGCGCTTCTCCATCTCCGTGACTTCCGTGGCGCTTACGCCGAGGTCGTCGGCCACGGCCTTCGTCTCCGCCGCAGACAGCCAGGCAAGGCTCTTTTTCTTCCCGCGAAGATTGAAGAACAGTTTGCGCTGCGCTTTTGTCGTGGCCACCTTGACGATGCGCCAGTTCTTGAGGACGAACTCGTGAATCTCGGCCCGAATCCAGTGCACGGCAAACGAAACGAGCCGCACGTCGTAGCTCGGGTCGAAGCGCTTGACTGCTTTCATGAGGCCTACGTTGCCTTCCTGGATCAGGTCGTTCAGCGGGAGGCCGTAGCCCGTGTAACCCTTGGCGATATGAACCACGAATCGCAGGTGCGCCATAACGAGCTCGCGCGCCGCTTCGAGATCTTCTTCATTCCGAAAGCGCGTAGCGAGTGACTGTTCGTCCTCCTTGGACAGAACAGGAATCGAACCAACGGCCTGGATGTAAGCGTCGAGACTGCCTACCGGGCCCGCCAGTGCGAAATCGCGTTGAGTTGTGGCTAAAGCGGTTGTCATCTATTGCCTCCGTTGTGGCGCTCAATTTTAGCACTCCGCGTCTTAGAGTGCTAACAGGTCCTGCAAGTTCCCGGTCCGAAGTCGGCCTGGGAGTCCCCGTTACCGCCCAAAATTGAATGACTGTTCAAAAATAGGCCAGAAAATTCGGCCTCTTGCGTGGCCGGGAATGAATCCTAGCGATTCTTGAATGTTAATTCAAGTATATGTACACTAGGCGCCATGCCAAGACATGCCGAATACAATCGCGACGCCGTGGTCGCCCAGGCCACAGCGGTCTTCTGGCAGCGGGGCTACGGCCAGACGTCGATTAGCGACCTCGTCGCCGCGACCGGACTTCAGCCGGGCAGTCTGTACGCCGCGTTCGGCAACAAGAAAGGCCTGTTCCTCGAGGTTGTCGACCGCTACAACCAGGCTTTTATCGGCAAGATTCACGGGCTGCGACGCGCGGACGGCAGCGCGCTGGCCAAGATCCGCGGCCTGCTGCAACAGATCGTGGACGACGCGATCCGTGGAAAAGCGGGCCGCGGCTGCCTGTCCGTCAACACGTTGCTCGAGATGGCGCAACACGACGCGGATATCGCCGACCGGCTAACAGCTTATAACGCCCAGGTGCGCAAGGCGCTCGCATGGCTGGTCAAGGATGCGCAAACGCAAGGCGACATCGCTGCCGATACCGATGCCAACGAACTGGCCACGTTTGTCGTCAACAACATCTGGGGGCTGCGCGTTATGTGCAAGAGCCGGCCCGACAGGGCGAGCCTCGACGCCATCGTCACCGGCGTGATGGCAGGGCTCAAAGGGCGCGGCTAACGCGGCTCGATGCGGCGCATGTGCCGGGCCGCTGTAAACCACGACCCGAACAGGCCAAGAAACACGCCCACACCGATGATCGCTGCCGCCTCTTCGAGGCTCATCGAGGCGATGGCTATGTTCGCCTGGTAAAGCCCCGCCAGCCGGGCTACGGGTCCCTGCAGCAGGAACAGACCGTAGTATACGAGCCCCAGCGCCAGGAGCCCGCCCGCCAGGCCGTACCAGAATCCGGTCCAGAGGAAGGGGCGCCGCACGAATGCATTGCTCGCGCCGATCAGCTTGGTCACTTCGATTTCGTCGCGACGATTCTCGATGTCGAGCCGGATCGTGTTGCCGATTATGACGACGATCGCGATGCCCAGCAGTGCAGCGCCGATCGCAATGGCCTGCCGAACGATATCGAGAATGGCGTGAAAGCGCTGCACCCATTCGGTGTCGACCTGGACATACTCGGTCTCCGGCAGGTTGCCGAGTTCCTCCTGCAGCAGGATCAGCGAGGCGCTGGTATTTCCCGCACTGGGCCGAACGACGAGGGTATGCGGAAGCGGGTTATCCGGAAGCCGGTCCAACGCGGCGCCAAATCCGGAAAGTTCCTTGAAGTCAGCCAACGCCCGCGTCGCGCTGATGAACGAAACCGATTCCACGTCCGCCCGCTGCTCGATGAGCCTCGCGAGCCCCGCAGCCGCTTCCTCGCCAGTCTCCTGTTTCAGAAAGATCGAGAAGTCCAGCGCGTTATCCCAACTGCCGCTGATCGAACGCGCGTTTTTCACAACGAGGTTAACGGCCGCCGGGAGAGCGAGTGTCACGGCGATGACCAGGACAATCATGAGGCTCGACAGAGGATGACGTACAAGGCGCCCAAGCGACCCGATCGCCACACCCATATGCCGGGCGAACCAGATAGCCAGCGGGCTGGATCGGCGTACCGGGGCGACCGCGTCGGCGTTGCGTGTTACAGCCACGGGTCGACCTCCTCCTCCGGTACCTGCTGGAGACGCCCGTCTTCGAGTGCAATGCGCCGGCACCCGAGCCGGTCGATCAGTGCGATGTCGTGGCTCGCTATGAGCAAGGTCACTCCAACTTCGTTGAAGCGGCGGAAAATACGCATCACCTCGAGCGACAGCTCCGGGTCGAGATTGCCCGTGGGCTCGTCCGCTATCAGGAGCTTGGGCCGCGAGACAATCGCCCGCGCAATACCGACGCGCTGCTGTTCGCCGGCGGACAAGGTCTCGGGCCGTTGTTTCTCCTTGTGCAACAACCCGACCTGGTCCAGTGCGGCACGCACCTTGCGCCCGGCTTCCCGGTGCCCGACGCCGGCGATGACCAGCGGCAGCGCCACGTTGTCGAATACAGGCCGGTCATAAAGCAGCTTGTGGTCCTGGAACACCATGCCGATCTGGCGCCGGTACGCGGGAATCCTGCGCCGCTTGACCCGACTCGTATTCTGCCCGTCAACGACGACGTGACCGTTGGTCGGCCGCTCGATCAGGGCAATCAGCCGCAAAAGCGTGCTCTTGCCCGCGCCCGAATGGCCCGTGACGAAAACCATTTCACCCTTGTCGACCGACAGGCTCAGCCCGGACAGAGCCTCCTGCCCGCCGGGAAATCGCTTGGTGACGTTTTCGAGATGAATCATCAAGTCGCTGACTTCAGTCCTGGTGTCCCGATGCAAGCAGCGCATCCACAAAGTCGGTTGCGGAAAACGGCTGCATGTCCTCGGCGGCCTCGCCGATGCCGATAAAGCGGACCGGAATACCGATGCGATCGGCAATGGCGAGAAGGATGCCACCCTTCGCGCTGCCGTCCAACTTCGTCACGGTGAGACCGGTGACGCCGAGGGCCTCGTGAAACTTCTCGGCCTGGACGAGTGCATTCTGTCCCTGGCTGGCGTCGAGCACGAGCATGACCTCATGCGGCGCCGATTCATCACGTCGTGCGATCACGCGTTTGACCTTGGCCAGTTCGTCCATGAGACCCGACTGGCTTTGCAGTCGTCCGGCGGTATCCGCAAGAAGAATGTCGATGTCGCGCGCTCGCGCGGCGTCCATGGCGTCGAAGATGACAGCGGCAGGATCGGCGCCGGCCTGCTGGGCGATGACCGGCACGTCGTTGCGGTCCCCCCAGGCCTGCAACTGTTCAACCGCCGCCGCGCGAAACGTGTCGCCGGCGGCGAGCATGACCGAGAACCCCTGGTCCTTGAAACGTCGTGCCAGCTTACCGATCGTCGTGGTCTTGCCGGCACCGTTAACGCCGACCATCAGGATGACGTACGGCCCTGCGACCGCGTCTATCGTCAGCGGCTTCTCGACCGGCTCCAGGATGCCGCACAGGGACTTGTGCAACCCGCGCCGCAGCGCATCGAGGTCCTTGAGTTCTTTGCGAGCCAGGCGTTTTTGCAGGTCGGCGATAATGCGTTCGGTCGTGTCGACACCCACGTCCGCCATGACAAGCAGACTCTCGAGTTCCTCGAGCGTGTCCTCGTCAATCTTGCCGCCCGGAGCCAGGTTGGCCAGGTCATAGGTAAGCCAGCTATCGCCGCGATTGATGCGAGCTCGAAGGCGTTTGACGAAACCTCCGCGTTTCTCGGGTTTTTCCTTTTTCCCAAACATACGTTTACGATTCAGTTACTCGGGGTGAGGCGACAATGGCCAGACACAAACAAAGGGCTCAGTCCAAAGGAGGACGGCTGCGTATTGTAGCGGGAAACTGGCGCAGTCGCCTTTTGGATATCGCCGATGTCGACGGCCTGCGTCCGACCTCGGAGAGGATTCGAGAGACGCTGTTCAATTGGTTGTCCCCCCGCATTCACGGGGCAAGTTGCCTCGACCTGTACGCGGGGACCGGTGCGCTGGGACTGGAGGCTCTCTCACGCGGCGCGGCGACAGCCGTGTTCGTGGAACGTTCTGCCATCGCAGCTCGCCAGCTCCAGGAGAACATCGACGTTCTCGGTGCCAAGGGAGTGACAGTCGCCAACCAGGATGCACTGGCCTACCTGCGCTCCGCGTCCGGTCAACGCTTCGACATCGTGTTCCTGGACCCGCCGTTCGCGGACGACTTGCTTGGCGAAACGTGTAGACTATTGGCACAACAACGCCTGCTGTCAGAGGATGCGCTCGTGTACCTCGAGCAGGATCGATCGTCACCCGAGCCCGTATTGCCCGACGACTGGCAGGTGAAAAAGAACAAGACTGCAGGCAAGGTACGTTACATGCTCATTCAAACAGGTGCGTAACAGGAGCGACCAGATGAAACTTTCGGCACTGTACCCGGGGACGTTCGATCCGATAACGCTGGGACACGAGGACCTGGTGCGCCGGGCCGCACGGCTGTTCGACAAGGTGGTCGTCGCCATTGCACGCGATACCGGCGGCAAGGTGCCGATGTTTACGTTCGATGAGCGCGTCGCCATGGCCGAGGAGGCGCTGGCGGAACACGAAAACGTCGAGATCCGCGGCTATTCGGGCCTGACGGTCGAGCATGCCCGCAAGCATGGACACCAGGTCATCGTTCGCGGCCTGCGCGCCGTATCGGACTTCGAGTACGAATTTCAGCTCGCGAACATGAACCGCGCGCTGACCGAAGACGTCGAGACCGTGTTTCTAACCCCGACAGACAAGTACACCTATATCTCATCCACGCTCGTGCGCGAAGTTGCCACGCTGGGTGGCGACGTGTCCGGGTTCGTGTCGCCCAAGGTCAATGACGCGCTGCTTAGGGAAGTCGGCCGCAGCTGATCAGGTCTGGCAGGACTTGCAGTAATAGGTCGAACGCTGTCCCTGCACGAAAGCCCTGATGATCGTGTTGCAGCACCGGCAGTGTTCGCCCTCCCGGTCGTAAACCTCGAGTTGCTGCTTGAAATATCCGGGTTCGCCGTCGCCTCCGTAGAAATCCCGCAACGTCGTACCGCCCGCCTTGATGGCGCGCGCCAGGATGTCCTTGATGGCGTCGGCGAGCGTGTCGTAGCGATGGCGCGCGACGCGGCCGGCTGCACGTTTCGGGTTGATGCCGGCAAGAAACAGCGACTCGCTGGCGTAAATGTTGCCGACACCGACGACAACCTGTGCGTTCATGATGAACGGCTTGATGCTGACGGTGCGGCCCCGGGACTTGCGCCACAGGTACTCGCCACCGAACTCATCGCCCAGCGGCTCGGGGCCGAGTTTCGAAAGCAGGGGATGCGAGAGCGGATCCCGGCTCAGGTGGAACGACCCGAAACGGCGTGGATCGCGAAAGCGCAGGACCTTGCCCGAGTCGAGCTCGATGTCGATATGGTCGTGGATGCCGGCGGCCGTGCCCTGGTCCACGATGAAGACACTGCCGGTCATGCCGAGATGCAGGATGATCGTTCCGGCACCGGTGCGGATCAACAGGTACTTGGCGCGGCGGTCGACAGACTCGATCCGCTGATCCCTGAGCTTGCCTTCGACGCCGCTCGGAACGGGCCAGCGCAGGCTACGATTGCGAATCCGGATCCGGCCTATCGTCCGGTCCAGGATCCAGGGCTCGATGCCGCGGCGGCTGGTTTCGACTTCGGGTAATTCAGGCATGGGTCATTGTAATTGCCAGGCACAAAAAAGCCCGCACTATGGCGGGCTCTTTCGGAACAGCGCCGTGCGCTGCTACTTGATCTTGGCTTCTTTGTAGATCACGTGCTTGCGAATCGTCGGATCGTACTTCTTTGTCTCCAACTTTTCCGGGTGCAGACGCTTGTTCTTCGTCGCCGTGTAGTAGTGGCCGGTGCCGGCGCTCGATACGAGTTTGATCTTGTCGCGCATATCACATCCTCCGCTTATACGTGCGTGCCGGCAGCGCGCAGGTCTGAAACGACTTTGTCGATACCGTGCTTGTCGATGATACGCAGGCCCTTGTGCGAAACGCGCAGGCGAACGTAGCGCTTCTCATTTTCGAGCCAGAATCGCTTGTTCTGCAGGTTGGGCAGGAAGCGACGGCGAGTTCTGTTATTGGCGTGGGAAACGTTGTTGCCGCTCATCGGGCGCTTCCCAGTCACTTGGCAAACCTTGGACATGAACTTAAGTCTCTGATTTTATTAAAAGTTGCCCGCGAGAGGCGGGCAGAGAGCGAGACTTTATACCAGCGGAGGACCCGTATTACAAGCGCCCGTTGCCCAGGAATCCCGAATTACCTCAACGCCGTGTTACACGAGGCCGCGACTGGCCAGCGACGTGGCCCGGCCACTGCCGATGATCAGGTGATCCAGGAGCCGGATATCGACGAGCTCGAGGGCCGCTTTCAGGCGCCTCGTGATGCGCTCGTCGGCCTGGCTGGGCTCGGCAACGCCACTCGGGTGGTTATGGGCCAGGATGACGGCGGCCGCATTCACGGCCAGGGCCTCCTTCACCACCTCCCTCGGGTAGACCGAGGTACCGTCGATCGTTCCCCGGAACAGCTCATCGAAACGCAGCACGCGATGCCGGTTGTCCAGGAACAGGCAGCAGAAGAGTTCGTGATCGAGATGTTGCATGCGGGCTTTGAGAAAGCCCTCGGTGTCGGACGGGCTGCGGATCGACTCACCGCAGGGCAGCGACTCGTCGAAGTAGCGACGCGCCAGCTCCGGCAGCGCTCGCAAGGCCTGGACGCGTCCGCGACCCATGCCGGGGCAGGCCAGCAGCGCTCCGGTTTCCGCGTGCAGGAGGGCCCGCAGGCTGCCGAACCGGCCCATGAGTACGGCCGCGACCGGGCGACTGACCACGGCGGTCAGCAGCTCGGCGTCACTCCTGTCCTTGAGCGGGTCCTCGTCCATGCAGGAAGGATGCGTGCCGCGGGCATACCCATACAATGAATCAATCTATGCTCAATTACCGGTTTTCGCGCGGACGCGATAAGCTTTCAGTCATGAATATCGTACTTGGAATTACCGGCGGAATTGCCGCCTACAAGGCACCGGACCTGGTGCGGCGCCTGCGTGAGCGTGGCGGCGACGTGCAGATCGTCATGACTGCGTCCGCCGCCGAGTTCGTGACCGACACCGCGTTGCAGGCCGTGTCGGGGCGACCGATTCGATCCAACCTCTGGGACAAGGAAGCCGAAGCCGCCATGAGTCATATCGAGCTCGCGCGCTGGGCCGATGTTGTGCTGATCGCGCCGGCCACGGCCGAGGTAATGGCGCGCATCGTCAGCGGTGGCGCCCCCGATTTGCTCACGACCATCTGCCTCGCGACCGAGGCGCCGATAGCCGTTGCACCCGCAATGAACCACGTAATGTGGAGCAACCCGGCGACCCAGGCGAACCGCAAGGTGCTCGAGGAGCGCGGCATCCACATCCTGGGCCCGGGCGTCGGGTCCCAGGCCTGTGGGGAGACCGGCGCGGGCCGCATGCTCGAACCCGACACGATCGCAGCTGCGGTCTTTGATCTGGCAGGCGGCAAGGGAGAGGGCCTGCTGACGGGCAAGAAGGTCGTCATCACGGCGGGGCCGACACGCGAGCCGATAGACCCGGTGCGTTACATCAGTAATCGCAGCTCCGGGAAGATGGGATACGCGATGGCACGCGCGGCCGCCGCACAGGGTGCCGAGGTGCTGTTGATCAGCGGCCCGGTCAATCTGCCCGAACCGCCGGGCATCGAGGTACGCCACGTGTTGTCGGCGCAGGACATGTACGAGGCCACCCACGAATGCATCGGCGATGCCGACGTGTTCATCGCGGCGGCGGCGGTGGCGGACTACCGTCCGGCCGACATCAGGAAACAGAAGATCAAGAAGAACGACGAGAGGATGAGCATCGACCTGGTTCGGTGTCCCGATATTCTCGCGTCGGTTGCCGCACTCGATGCCGGGCCTTTCACCGTGGGCTTCGCGGCCGAAACGGAGGAAGTCGACGACTACGCCCGCTCGAAGCTGGAAAAGAAGCACCTCGACATGATCATTGCGAACCGGGTTGGCAACGACTGCGGCTTCGACCGCGATGACAACAGCGTGAACGTATTGTGGGCCGACGGCGAGCAGCGTTTTCCGCAAGCCCGCAAGTCGGATCTCGCACGCGATCTCATTGATCTCGTCGCGCGACGCTTCTATGCTGCACGCGGTGCCGACACGCAGCCGCGGCTGACGGTCATCTCCAACGTCGACTGAAGGACAGCAATGCGATCCATAGAACTGAAGATCCTCGATTCACGCGTCGGGGACACGATCCCTTTGCCGCACTACGCGACTGACGGCTCGGCCGGACTCGACATGCGTGCGTGTATCGATGACCCGCTGACCGTGAATCCCGGCGACACCGTGCTGGTACCGACCGGTCTCGCTATTCACGTTGCCGATCCCGCACTCGCGGCCGTGTTGCTGCCGCGCTCGGGGCTGGGGCACAAGCACGGCCTCGTGCTGGGCAACCTGACGGGTCTCATCGACTCGGATTACCAGGGGCAGGTGTACATTTCCTGCTGGAACCGTGGCAGCGACAGCTACGAAGTCCAGCCCGGTGAGCGCATCGCGCAAATGGTGTTCGTCCCGGTCGAGCAGGTCGAGTTCAAGGTCGTGGAAGAATTCGATACCAGCGATCGCGGCGCCGGCGGGTTCGGGCATTCGGGAACGGCCTGACGGCCACGGTATCTAGTCGATACCTTTGAGTCTCTTGAAGCGTGCGATGTCACCGTCGAAACGTTCGACGATCTGCTTCTCATCACTCTCGTACTTCATCAGGTTGCGCTGGTGGCGATCGATCGTGTCCTTCGTCTCACGCAAATCCTGCGCAAGCCCCTCATCGATCATCGGCGCATTCTCGTCCTCGCTGTACGGCCGGTACCGGGAGGCTTCTTCGCGCAGCTCTTTCAGTCGCCGCTCGAGGTTTCTCAGGTAGAGCTCGGTAACCCGCGACTGGGCCTGGAACAGCTCGATACGGCGGTCACGGTGCATCACGATTTCTTCGACGGAAAGGTAGGTTGACAGCAGGGCGCGGTCGGCCATCAACTGCTGTTCCTGGCGCTCGCGGCGTTCCTTGTCGATCTGTTCCTGCGCGAGCTGCTCTTCGGTCTTCCTGCCTTCGAGTTCGGCGACCGTGACGCCATGCTCGTTCAGGACCTCCTTGGGTCGTTCCGCGAACTGCTGCGGAACGCTGTCGCCGTAATAGACATTGCCGTCTTCATCTTCCCATTTGAAGACTTTCTGCTCTTCCGCAGCCACGGCTGAGGAGGCCAGGGCGAGGAGAGTGGCTGTGACGAATATCTTCCGCATAAGCAAAATATGCCAGTAAAGAAAACCCGACGATCGGGACTGGTTCTCGTTATTGCAGCTTAATCCTGTTTTCGCACGCTGTAAAACTCGCCGGTACGTCAAATATTCAACAACTTACGAGATTACGCCGTACTGCTTCCGGTAGGCCAGCACGGGCTCCAGGTACTGCTCGTACTCGCTTGATTCTTCGAGAATATCGATCAAATCGTCAAGCTGCACAATACTAATGACCGGAATGCCGAGCGATTGTTTCAACTCCTGGACCGCTGAATAGGCCCCCTGGCCCCGCTCCTGGCGGTCCAGCGAGATGACGAGCCCCGCAATTTCCGCCCCCGCCCCCGAGATGATCTTGTAGGCCTCGCGGACCGCGGTGCCGGCAGTGATGACGTCATCGACTATGAGCACATCGCCGGACAGCGGCGCGCCGACCACGCTGCCTCCTTCGCCATGGGCCTTCGCTTCCTTGCGGTTGAAGGAATACGGCACGTCAATGCCATGATGTTCAGCGAGTGCTGCGGCGGCGAGCGTTGCGAGCGGGATGCCCTTGTACGCCGGACCGAACAGCATGTCGAAGCGCAGGTCGGCTTCGGCGATGGCGGCCGCGTAAAACCGACCGAGCTTGGCGGCGGCATAACCGGTACTGAAAAGACCGGCGTTAAAAAAGTAGGGGCTGACCCGACCGGACTTCAGCGTGAATTCGCCGAAGCGAAGTACGCCAAGTTCGAGCGCCAGTTCGATGAATTCTCTCTTGTAGCCACGCATGCGATGAGTCTTCTGTATGATTGCCGCTTTGGTGCGGAGTATGACACAGGAGACTGCTTTTGTTTCGCGTTATCAGCCTGAATGCAAACGGTATTCGGGCCGCAGCCCGCAAGGGTTTTTTCGAGTGGATGGCGGAGCAGAATGCTGACGTCGTCTGCATCCAGGAAACCAAGGCGCAGTCCCATCAGCTGACCGACGAGGTGTTTCTACCGGACGGCTACCACAGTTTTTACCAAGACGCCGAGAAGAAGGGCTATAGCGGGACTGCGATCTATACAAAGCACAAACCGAAAAAGATCGTGCGCGGCTATGGCGACGCCGAGTTCGACAATGAGGGGCGTTACCTGGAGGTTCAGTTGGGCGGCATCAGTGTCGTGTCCCTGTACCTGCCTTCCGGCTCGTCGAAAGAAGAGCGGCAGATCGCCAAGTATCGATGCATGGATTCCTTCACCGAGCACCTCAAGACGCTCAAGCGCCGCCGGTCGGAGTACGTTATTTGTGGCGACTGGAACATCGTGCACAAGGAAGTCGATATCAAGAACTGGAAGCAGAACCAGAAGAACTCCGGCTGCCTGCCCGAAGAACGCGCGTGGCTCGACAAGGTGTTCGGTGAGTACGGCTGGGTCGACGCATTCCGGACGATCGAACAGGAGCCCGAGCAATACACCTGGTGGTCGAATCGTGGCCGCGCCTGGGACAACAACGTCGGGTGGCGGATCGACTACCACGTCGTCACGCCGGGGCTGGCAGACAAGGTTCGCCGTACCGAGATCTACCGGGACCAGCGCTTTTCCGATCACGCCCCGCTGATCATGGACTACGATTGGGCTCATGACGGCTGACGCCAACCTGGACCGGGCGCGCAAGGAGAGCCTGAAGGAGGCTGTCCTGAACCGGCGCATGCTGATTTGCGTGTTTACGGGGTTTGCGTCCGGGCTGCCGCTCTACATGCTGTTCCAGATGGTGCCGTACTGGCTGCGTACCGAGGGCGTCGGCCTCGCCGAAATCGGCTTTTTTGCGCTGGTGCAGTTTCCCTACACGTGGAAGTTCGTGTGGGCGCCGATTATGGACCGATACACACTGCCGTTTCTCGGTCACCGGCGCGGCTGGATTCTCCTGACCCAGGTGCTACTGCTCATCGCAATCAGCACCATGGGCTTCTTCAAGCCGGCGATGTCGTTGTGGACCATTGCCTACCTGGCCACGGCCGTCGCATTTTTCAGTGCCAGCCAGGATATCGTGCTGGATGCGTATCGTCGCGAGCTGCTTCCCGACGTCGAGCTCGGTCTCGGCAATTCCATTCACGTGCAGGCATACCGCCTGTCCGGACTGATTCCCGGCGGGCTGGCGCTCATCCTGGCCGATCATCTTCCCTGGCACCTGGTCTTCGTCGTCGTTGCGCTGTTCATGTTGGTGGGCATCGTCATGACACTCGTGATTGACGAGGCGATCAAGGAGCCTTCGCCGCCCCGCTCGCTCATGGAGTCGGTCATCGAACCGTTCCGGGAGTTTGTCGGCCGTTCCGGGCTCGGGTCGGCGCTGCTCGTCCTCGCGTTTCTGTTCTTCTACAAACTCGGTGACAACATGGCGACGGCGCTGCAGACACCGTTCTTTCACGATGTCGGCTTTTCGGGAACCCAGATCGGCACAATTGCCAAGCTCGTCGGCACGACCGCGGCTATCGTCGGTGGATTGATCGGCGGCCTGATCATGGTGAAGGTCTCGATCAACCGGGCATTGTGGTTGTTCGGCTTCGTGCAGATAACAAGTATTCTCGGCTTTGCCCTGCTGTCGGTTATCGGCGCAAATCCCTGGATGCTGGCGTTCGCAATGGCATTCGAATACCTCGGTGTCGGGCTGGGCACTGCGGCCCTGACCGCATTCATGGCCAAGTCGACGAACGTTGCTTTCGCGGCGACGCAGTTCGCGCTGTTCACCGCGCTTATCTCGGTGCCTCGTGTGCTGGCGAGCGCGACCACGGGACTCATCGTCGAGGTAACGGGTTGGACAAATTTCTTCCTGGTCTGCACCTTGCTGGCTATTCCGGGGATGCTGTTGCTGCTCAAGGTTGCGCCGTGGAACGAGGATTCGGCTTGATCGAGAAAGAGGTCGAAGTCGGTCGCCTGGACGAGCTCGAGGATCCGGGGTGCCGCGAATTCGAAATCGGCGAGGGCGACTGGCCGTTTCGTGGGTTCGTCGTTCGCAAGGGCGATGATGTGTTTGCGTACCAGAACTTTTGCGTGCATGTCGGGCACCCGCTCAACTGGTCGCCCGACAAGTTTCTCACCAGGGACAAATCCGCACTCATCTGCGCATCACACGGTGCGACCTACGAGATCGAAACGGGTTATTGCTTCGCGGGACCCGGGAACGGCCGCACGCTACGCCACGTGGCCGTGGCGGTTCGAGACGGAATCATCTACGTCACCGGCCCCACCAGCCAGTAATAAACCGGCACCTCTAAAGCTTGTCGAGGAAATCGAGGGGATCGTGGTAGCCACTTGGAACGTCGGACTCGTTCCCGCCGACGTAGTCTTCAGGGTCCATGTCGACCGAGCCGGACCAGTCTTCGGGCGCACTCGCTTCGCGTAACAGGAGATCCGGCCAGCGCTCGATGTCGATTTCGTCAATGGTCCCGTCGAATTGCTGGATCTCGACCGTTGCGCCCGTCTCATCCACGGCCACGACTTCAAACAGCGTACCGTCTGGCCTGCTGAACCATTGACCGATAACCGGGTATTGAGTCGCCATTGCTCGAAGCTCTGAATCAAATACTCCTACTAACAGTTATAGATCATGGGGAGCGGAGCGCAAGGTAAAGCACCAGTCGACGATACGATGTCCTTTCCTGAGGCCTCGCCGCTCGAATTTGGTCTGCGGGCGGTCCAGCGGCTCGTCACCGCCGTGTTCGCGACGCAGAGAACAGCTGAACCGGTCCGACCCGGACAGAACCTCATCGATATGCTCCGCGTAGTTCGCCCAGTCGGTCGCGATATTCAACGTGCCGCCGGCGGCCAGCCTGTCGGCAACCAGCTCGAGGAACGGGGGTGCGACGATACGACGTTTGTGGTGGCGCTTCTTCGGCCAGGGATCCGGAAAATAGAGGTTCAGCCGCGCCAGCGATTTCCGCGGAACCATGTGATTCAGCACCTCGATTGCATCGTGATTGACAAGGCGCAGGTTGGTAACGCCGCTCTCGTCGGCTTTCAGCATGCAATGACCGATGCCCGGTTCATGCACTTCGATTCCCAGGAAGTCCTTGTCCGGGTTCGCAACCGCCTGCTCGACGAGTGTCTCACCGTTGCCGAAGCCGATCTCGAGGACGACCGGTGCAGACCGTCCGAACAGACTCGCGAAGTCAACCTGTTCGGCCAGGTACTCCACGCCATACGTCGGCCAGAGCGTCTCGAAAGCACGTTGCTGAGAGTGCGTCATGCGGCCGGCCCGGCGTACGAAGCTACGAATCGTGCGTTTGTGTGCGGTAGTGTCGTTCATGAATCTCTTTTTACCCTATTGGCATAGGCAAGCACACAACAGTATGCTCAGTGTCTTCAGAGGGGATCAAGGCGGATCTGTTGTGCTTTTAATCTAAAAATCAAAAGCTTGAGCGCCTTGCTGGGTGCCTCGGCAGTCGCTGCGCAGCTCGACGCGATGTTCATCAAGAAGGTCGAGGACCTGAGCTACACCATGCCGAATGTGCAGCTTGAGTCGGTCGGCACGTTTCCGGGCGTGTAGAACTTCCCGATTCGCGGCCAGGGTATCAACAGCTCGATTCCTTCCGTCGATCCGACGGTCCGTGTTTTCGTTGACGGCATCTTCATGGGCACGACCTACGGCGTAGTTATCGACACGTTCGACCTCGAATCGGTCGAAGTGCTGCGCGGTCCGCCTTGGCGCAACCAACGAGGACCAGGTCAACATCGCCGGCTCCATCGAAGGAGCACTCGTCGAGGACAAGCTCGCCGCCAAGATGGTCGTCTACTACGACGACGATTCGGGCTACTACAAGAATACGAACCCGCAGGCGGCGAGTCCCGCCCCGCATCCGTTGCAACCGTTCTACGCCAATGCGGCGGACGGTTCCAATGTCGGCGCACTGGAAACGAAGATGTTCCGGCCGACCCTGGTGTACATACCGAACGACACCTCGGATATCACGCTGATCGTCGAACATGGCGAGACGAGTGGCGATGGCGCCGCCTGGAGCAACGTGACGGCGCAGCGAGGCGGTGCATTGCCCGATTTCTCGACGATGTCCGATGAGACGGGCTATACCAACATCGAGTGGACGCAGGGTACGCTCGAAGTGAACGTCGGCGAGGTCGGAAACGGCGCGCTGACCAACATCATGGGTACACGCCGTGTCAAAGCCGATTCCGCGGCCGATATCGACGGTACCGACCTGCCCATCTTTGCGGCGCCGGGCAATACGGACCAGAAACAATTCAGCAACGAGCTCCGCTGGGCCGGCAGTTTCTCCGACCGGTGGGAGGCAACCCTGGGTCTCTACTACTTCAAGCAGGACATCGGCTACCGCGAAGCACGCTACCAGCGTGAACTCAACGTGCCGGATCCGGACGTTATCGTGCTGCAGGGTACGATCAACGCGGGCGACGTCACGATCACGGGCGTCGAAGTCGATTTCGTTGCGCTGATCTCGGACAGCTTCTCGATTAACGCATCCTACGGCTGGCAGGATGGAGAGTACGACAGCGTGAACGCGGCTTTCGCCGGATTCCTCGGTTCGGAGTTGCCACGCCTGGCGCCGACCAACTACAACGTCGGATTCTCCTGGGATATCCCGGTCGGTTCGGGCATGTTCAACGTCATAGTCAACCACAGTTTCCGGGAGAGCCATCCATACGACGACGCCAACCAGCAGCACTTCGATGACCAGCGGCGTACGAACGCGAGTCTTAACTGGTTCTCCTCGGATGACGCGTGGAACGTGTCGCTGTACGGCAAGAACCTCGAAGACGAGGCGAACTGGGGCAACCTGACGTCAATCGCCGGTCTCTGGGTCGCCGGCCCGATGAAGAAGGGCCGCGTGCTGGGACTCGAGATCAACTATCGTCGATAGGGTTTCACAGACTTCTCAAGAAAAGACGATCGGGCTGGTTTGTTCCGGCCGGCGACCCACGATGCCCTCGTAGTGTTTGCGAATCACCGCGAGGTCGGTGTCGGGGTCGCCGGTGAGTTCGACTTTCGGCCCGATGCCGAGACGCTTCGTGCGGAAATCGAGGAAGCCAATGTAGACCGGCACATTGGCGCCGCGAGCGATCCGGTAGAAGCCCGTTTTCCAACCGGGTTTCAGGCTACGTGTTCCTTCCGGTGCCAGCCCGAAGTAGAAGGTCTCGTGACGTTCGAATTCGTCAATCGCCTGTTGCACGGCGTTCACCGCGCGGCTGCGATCGAGTTCGATGGCCCCAAGCCCTCGCAGCAGGTTCCCGAGCGGGAACCAGAACAGTGACTTCTTGGCGAAGAACCTGACGTCGAGGCCGACGGCCACCTTGTAGATCAGCGCCCATACCCCGTCCCAGTTAGAGGTGTGCGGTGCAGCGATAAGCACTGCCTTTGGCTCATCGGGTACGCCGCCCACGGGTGTCCAGCCGCCGAGGCGCAGGAGAAGGCGGGCAAATTTTCTAAGCACGAGTGTCGTCCTTGCCCGGGGTTTGTAGCAGAGCTTTCGGTGCCTCGTAGCTGGCTACGTACCATGCAAGCTGCAGTTTCGCAACGGTTCCGAGAATGAAGACGCCGTGAACGAAAATAGGCTGGTTACCCCATATGAATACTATCGGAAGCATGCAGCAGAACACCGCCATCATGATGCGCCCGAACTGGAAGTGCGGGACACGAATGCCGGGATGGCGCAGCGGTGCGGTGGAAACATAGATCTGTATCGCGACCAGCGCCGGCAGGTACAGCCAGTACTTCTCCATGAAGCCCGGAACCAGCATCCAGAGCCAGACCAGGGTCATGACGGTGAAAAGGAGATCGGCGTTGCCGTCGAGATCGACATCGGTCCTCGGTGGTGCCGCGCGTCGTGCAAACTTGCCGTCCAGGAAATCGGTCAGCGCGGCCACGATGTAGACGCCCACGACCCACTCCTTTAGATCGAACCAGGCCAGGGCAGTTATCGGCAAACAAAGCCAGATCCTTGCCCAGGTCAATTGATCGGCGATCGTCCTGGCGGTGTCTTTGTCCATGAGTAGGCGAGAGGTTACAGCAATGTCGCCTGCGTGCGAACCACTCATGGTAACGTTGCGCGGTACGAACCGATATGAAAGGGCCCCCATGAGAACGTCCGGATGGATGAAGCGCCAGCCCTGGTTCTGGCCGGTCAAACTGTTCCTGAAACGCATCAGTGGCAAAGAACTCTGGCTGCGGCCCGAGGTCGACGTCGAAGTACGGCAAAGCGATAGCTGGAAGTACATCCCGACACTCCTCAATGAACAGTCGATCGTCTATTCGCTGGGTGTCGGCGACCTGATCGATTTCGACCTGGACCTGATCAATGACTTCGGGCTGACGGTGCACGCGTTCGATCCAACCCCGTTCGCCGAGGAATGGGTACAACGCCAGACGCTACCGGATCGCTTCGTGTTTCATCCCTGGGCGGCGGCCGGTGAGGACGGCCGTTTGCGCCTGTACCGGCGCGTCAATACGCGGGGCAAGGCATCGAAGGTCATGTGGACCGCGGGCAGCGCGGCAGGGGACGCCGGGGACTACATCGACGCACCGGCCTACACGATCCAGACGATGATGCAAAAGCTCGGGCACGAACAGGTCGATATGCTGAAGATCGACGTGGAAGGCGCCGAGTACCTCATCCTTGAGGGGCTCAGGCCGGGGACGAGCTTGCCGACGCAATTGCTGGTCGAGTACCACCACCGTTTCCCCGGTGTAGGCAAGCAGCGCACGGCTGACAGCATCCACAGACTGCGGCAGCTCGGGTACAAGATCTTCGGCATATCGGAGACAGGCCGCGAGGTGTGCTTCGTGCTGGAACAGCAGACTGCGGGCTAGCGGCTCTTGCGTGGCGGCAACCCGGTGTGCTGCGACAATATCCTGCCTTTGCGAATGCGTTTCTCGTGCGCCGCTGCCGTATTTTTCCTGCGTGCCGAGCCGCGCACCTTGACGTCGCTCGGCTGGTCCACGGGCACCAGCCGGTCGCGGCCCGAGCCGATCAGGCGTGCAAGCCCCATCTCTTGCAGCGCTCCGCGAATCAGCGGCCAGTTCGTCGGGTCATGGTAGCGCAGCAGCGCCTTGTGCAGGCGCCGTTGCTCCGGAGTCTTGACCGTCTCGACCGGCTCGCTCTTGTACGTCACCTTGCGTAACGGGTTCTTGCGCGAGTGATACATCGCCGTCGCGGTGGCCATGGGCGACGGATAGAAGGCCTGTACCTGGTCCGCCCGAAAGTCGCTTTGCTTGAGCCATAACGCGAGGTTCACCATGTCCTCGTCGGTCGTGCCCGGATGCGCCGCGATGAAGTACGGTATCAGGTACTGTTCCTTGCCGGCCTCTTTCGAAAACTGTTCGAACATTTTCTTG
>JAOUNK010000198.1 GCA_029881015.1 Gammaproteobacteria bacterium
ACTGCCGAGCATTTCCGCGTAACTCATCCCGGCATGTTTCGCCATGCGCGCGAGATGGCCGTCCCAGCACCACCCGGGATTCGGGTTCGCCTCGAGAAGCCGGGGCGTACCGTTCGCGTCCAGGCGCCAGTCGAAGCGTGCGTAGTCCTGGCAACCCAGACGCTGGAACAGCTTGTTGCAGCTCGCGTGCAGGAACTCGACGGTTGCCTGCGGCAGGCACGCCGGAATCGATTGCAGGTTTTTGAAGTACACCGATTCGGTGTCCCACTTGGCCTCATAGCCGCAGATTTGTGGCAGCCCTTCCGGCAGCCGAGAGTAGTCCTCCTCGATGATCGGCAATTCGATATAGCTCTCCGGCGGATTACCGATAACACCCACGCTGATGTCCTTGCCGGTCAGGTATTCCTCCACGAGAATGGGGCATGAAAAACCCGACCACTCCCTGACCCTCGCAATCGCCTGCTCCAGTTGACCGATGTCGTAGCACACGCTTTCTGCCGTGATGCCAAAACTGGAGTCACCGAAGTTAGGTTTCACAATGACCGGAAATTCCAGGGGAAACGAAATAAACGTCACTTCTTCCGGGCCAACACTGAATGCCGCGGGTACCGGGATGTCGATCTCAGTAGCGACGCCGCGCACCAGCGATTTATCGTAGCAGTAAGCCAGGCATTGCGGCGTACCGCCCGAATACGGGATGCCGAGCGTCTCAAGCAGCGACGGTATGTGGAGCTCCTTGGTGGCGTCGTTGTTGAAGCCTTCGTCGCACAAATTCAAGACGAAATCCGTCTTCTTGCCATGCGCCCGAAGCTCGTCGATCAGCGTGTCATGATTGTCGATGTACGTGAACCTGTAACCGGGGACCTGGGCGAGGGCCTTCTTCAATTCGCCGATCGTATGGTAGTCGTCCGCATCGAACGCGCCGCCGGGCTTTACAGAGTCCGACTTGCGGTGGTCGCCCATCAAGACAGTGACGCGGCACAGTGGCGCCTTCTTCAACGTGACGCCTGGTCGCATCTTTCCGGAGCGTGCCGTCAGCACGATTCGTTGCGCCATCATACCGAGGTCCTGATCGCGTTTCGACACGGTGGACATCGGCGTCGTGCTCAGTACGTCGAAACCGTTATCCTGTAGTAGCGTGCGCAGCTGTTCGGCGTTGTACAGGCGTTCGGCATAGAATTGGTCGGCGATGACGCCCTTTTTCGCGTGAGTAATGACTTCCCTCGAGACAAGCCGACTTTCATCTCTCGACAAGGCGCGTTCCCGGCAGACGAAGTAGTTCTTATCGATCCACTCCCAGCTGCGCGCATCGAAGTTACTCCGCAGATAATCTCCGTCCGTGAAGTCGATCAACAGTTGCCCGCGGGGCGCCAGGATTCTGCGGATCTCGGCCAGCACCGCAATATCGTCTTCCGCAGACTCGAAATAGCCGAAGCTGTTTCCGGCGAGGTAGACAAACTCGAATCTGTCGTCCGGGAATCGCAGCCTGCGTGCGTCGCCTTCCCGGAATGTAACGTCCAAGTCTCGATCGCGGGCCAGGCGCTTCGCGCGCGAGATCAGGTAATGCGACCGGTCGGCGCCGCACAAGTTGGTGTAGCCGCGGCGCGCGAGATCCAGAACGTGGCGACCTTGACCGCAGCAAAGATCCAGCATCGGAGTGTCTTTGTCCACGTCAACCAATTGCAAAAAGGTGTCGACTTCAGATTCGGTCATCTCCGGGTCCTCGACGACATCGCCATCCGTGCGCAAGTAGTTGGCGTTAAAAATGTCACGCCACCAGTCTGCCTTGACGTAACTTTCAAGGTCTGCGACAGGGCCGATGGACGAGCGCAGTACGGCGTGCTTGCGGGGTATCTTGCGCGCCAACTTAAAGGAAGAATGAGAATCGACCATGGCGGATCTCCTGGGTCAATCTGGCCATCAATTTTCGCGAATTGAGCGCTCGAACATGTCGTATGTCAAGCACATTCTCTCCCCCGGCCGTCGGGTCGGTACTAGCTCGTATACATGAGGGGTCTCGCGAACGTTAGCATCGTCAATGCAACGTCATGGCGGCAAGAGCAAGGTCCCAATAAATGATGAACAGCGCCGCTTATCCAGAAGACTCCCGCACCGCAGTCGTGCGCATCGCTATCCCGGTTGCTTATTCCGACGGCAGCTGGCACGACCTGCAGCGAGCACATCTGGAGGATATCTACCGGAATATCCGTGTGATGCCGGATGCAGACCTGTGGGGTGCTGATAACTGCCTGAGCAGCCGTCGGCAGCTGATCGAAGTTGTGCGGCAAGCTTACGCAAAAGTCGAGATCCCGCGATGACCAAGAATTCGCACCTCACAGGTCGTGTATTTGTCATAATCTAACTATAAATCAGTCACTTAAACAATTACATGTAATTCTTTTGCGTTATCACATGTAATGGTATAGGCTGTCTCTCATGGTTTTGAAGACATCAGCACATTATCAACGCGAATACCGCCGTCGGCTGCGTGAGCAGGGCCTGATCAAGAAAGAGATCTGGATTCGTCCGGAGCACACCGACAAGGCCAGGGCACTCGAGACAGAACTGCGGTTGGGTAAGGACGGCAAGGGCGCTCGGCCTGACAACGACAGCCGACCACACTGGCGCACGGAAGAGCTCTATTCGGGCCTTAACAAAGCACCGCTGATTTGCTCTAACAACGCATCGATTGAATTGATCGACGGCGTCGATCCGACAATTCTCGTTGTCATGCACGAGTACGGCGACTTGCCTGTATACGTTACGGTGGCGGGAGATCAGGTTATCGTTGAGGCTGTCTTGTGGCCCACGTCTGAAATAGAGGATACGGCTTACTTCAACGAGACCGTCCTCCGCACTCACAAGTATTTTCCATTGTCGACTATCAGTCTTGGGCAGCGCGCACACGATGATTACTACCTGATGTTCGGCTCACTGAATGCAAGCTCGGATCTGACCGATATCGTTCACGAAATCGAGGTACTGGCGAGCAACGTAATTCATGCAACGGAAGCGTACGCGGACATGCTTATACCAACACACGAATACAGAGGAGAGAGATCATGAACGTCTGGGCAAAAATGATTACCGCATTGCGCGGTGGAGTGAATGAGGCCGGTGAAGCGATTGTCGACAGCCAGGCGCTTCGAATTCTTGACCAGGAGCTCCGCGATGCATCTGACGAGCTGAGGCAATCGAAGGATAGCCTCGCAGCTATCATCGCACGAGAGAAACTGGCTGCCGAGAAAGCAGGGCAGGTGAAGGAGAAGATCGAGGAGCATGAAGGTTATGCGCTGAAAGCCCTGGAGAAGAACGATACCGCCCTTGCGCATGAGATAGCGACGAAGATCGCGGACCTTGAAGTACAACTCAAGACCCACGAGGATTCGGGTGCCGGCTATGGTCGAAGTGCCAGCGAGCTGCGTAGTGCAATTCAGGCTGCCGAGCGTGACATCCAGAGGATGAAACAGCAGATTGACACGGTAAAAGCCACCGACAGCGTACAACGAGCGCAAGCAGCCGTGTCTGAGCGCCATAGTGGTTCTAACTCCAAGTTGCGAACGGCCATGGATTCGCTGGAACGCATCAAGGAGCGACAGGAACTTCGATCGGCACAAATGAGTGCCGCAAAGGAGCTGGCGGAAGAAACTGGTGACCACTCACTGGAGAACCGCCTGGAGAAGGCCGGAATCAAACCGCATGGCAGAAGTGCAGATGAGGTCCTCGAGCGGTTGAAAAAGCGCAGCGAGGCGTAGAGCCCCTTAACCTATAAACAACGCAGCAGGGAGGACGAACGGTGTTCGCGATATTTCTCAGTGAAAAGATGGATCCCTTCTATCAGAACATCAGTTCGTTCCCAACGCTGATCTATACGATCCTGCTGGCGGTATGTGTTGTCTACTGGGCGGGCGCAGTACTGGGATTCGTGGATCTCGACATTATCGATCTGGATCTCGACAGCCTCGACCTGAGCGGCGCGGACATGAATCCGGATACGCCGCATACGACGCCGGACGTGCTCGCCGGGCTAATGCTCCGATTCGGTCTGGTTGGAGTGCCGGTAACCGTGTCGATTTCGATCCTGGTGTTGATCGGTTGGCTGCTCTGCTACTACGCGGTGCATTTCCTGTTCTGGCTCATTCCTGGCGCATTCCTCGAGTTTGTGGCTGGAATCCCGATCTTCTTCGCAAGCCTGTACATCGCCGCAACGATCACCGGTGTGCTGATCCGGCCACTAAGGCCGCTGTTCCAAAAGGCAACGCAGGAGACAATCAAGCAGGTGCTGGGACAGACCGCCATCGTCCGTACATCTCGTGTCGACACCGGGTTTGGAGAGGCAACCCTCGAAGACGGCGGGGCCGGACTTATCCTGAAGGTCAGAACGACCGGCGACGACAAATTCTCGAAGGGTGACCGTGTCGTCATCTACGAGAAGTTGGATGACCAGAATATTTACAGAGTTATTTCGGAAGAAGAATTCCTTGGACGCTAGTCCTTGAAGAGAAACAAACTAAGGGAGTAATAACTATGGGTGCAGATCTTTCCGTACTAATGCCTGCGGCAACGACGGTGGGAATCATCGTTCTCGTGCTGCTGGGACTGGCGGGTCTCTTCAAGGCGTTCTATTACAAGGTCGAGCAGGGTACCGCGTTAATTGTCAACGACATGAGCTCCCGTCCAAAGGTGCACTTCACGGGCGCACTGGTCTACCCGATCATCTACAAGAAAGAGCTGATGAAGATTTCGCTCATCAGCCTCGAGATTGACCGGCGCGGCAGCGACGGCCTGATCTGCAAAGACAACATGCGAGCCGATATTTCGGTGGCCTTCTATCTCCGGGTGAACGAAACCGCAGAGGATGTGCTAAAGGTCGCGAAGTCAGTCGGTGCCAGCCGTGCGTCAGATCAGGCGGCGGTCGATCAGCTGTTTTCCGCGAAGTTCTCGGAAGGCCTCAAGACAGTTGGTAAGCAGGTTGAGTTTGTCGAGCTCTTCGAGAATCGACAGGAGTTCCGCGAGAAGATTATTGAGGTAATCGGTGACGATCTAAATGGCTACGTCCTGGAAGACGTCGCGATCGACTATCTCGAGCAGACGCCAAAGTCTGCGCTCGACCCGACGAATATTCTGGATGCCGAAGGTATCAAGAAGATCACCGAGTTGACGGCTACTCAGAATGTACGCACGAATGAACTTGAGCGTGACGAAGAGCTGGCCATCAAGAAGAAGAACGTAGCAACTATTGAGGCAATGTTGGAGCTGGAACGCCAGCAGGCAGATGCCGAGGCACGTCAGAAGAGGGAGATCCTTTCGATACAGGCTCGAGAGGAAGCAGAAACCCTGAAGATCCAGGAAGAGGAACGACGCAAAGCGGAGTCGACACGTATTCAGGTCGAGCAGGACTTGCTGGTCCAGACGGAGAACCAGAAGCGTGAAGTTGAGGTCGCCGACCAGAACAGGCAACGCGCTGTGGCCATTGAGGAAGAGAAGGTTGTGCGCGCGAGGGACCTCGAAGTGGTAAGCCGTGAGCGCGAAGTCGCGGTGGAAAAAGTCCTCGCTCAGAAAGCAGTTGAAGTAGAGAAGAAAGAAATTGCCAACGTAATTCGGGAACGAGTCGCGGTGGACAAGACCGTCGCGATCGAAGAAGAACGAATCAAAGAGGTTCGTGAGGTATCCGAAGCGGATCGTCTGAGGCAGGTACAGGTACTGGCGGCAGAGGCGCAAGCGGAAGAAGAAAGAGTCAAAGAAGTTGTTGCCGCCAAAGCGCTGGAGACAGCGGCGACTCACAAAGCCGCTGAGATCACGACGCTCGCCGAGGCCCGCCTGATTGCTGCAGCCAAGGACTCCGATGCCAAGAAAGTCCTGGCTGAGGGAATACAGGCCGAGGATGCTGCAACAGGCCTTGCCGAAGCGGATGTTGTTCGCGCCAAGGGCGCCGCGGAGGCTTCTGCCAAGTCGGAAGTCGGCATGGCGACGGCCAGCGTTACGAAAGCGCAGTTTAAGGCTGAGGCCGAGGGTCTGGTCGACAAGTTTGCCGCAATGGCCGAAATGACGGGCGAGACGCGAGAGCACGAGGAATTCCGAATGGGCCTCGAAACCGCATTCAAGGAAGCGTTGGCATCTATCGACGCCGGCAAGGAGATCGCCAAGGAGAACGCTGAAATTCTCGCGATCGCACTGGAGAAGGCCCACATCGATATCGTCGGTGGTGAAGAGCACTTCTTCGATAACTTTGCCAAGTCGCTGTCGATCGGTAAGGCCGTCGATGGTCTGGCCGAGAAGAGCGGCGTAATCCAGGCGCTGCTAGCGAAGATCCCTTCG
>JAOUNK010000199.1 GCA_029881015.1 Gammaproteobacteria bacterium
TCGCCCCGGCGATCGCGGGAGGCAATTCCTGCGTGGTACTGGCGTCGGAATCGAAGCCGCTGTGTGCGGTGAGCTTTGCCGAAGTCCTGCACGCGTCCGATGTGCCCGGTGGCGTCGTCAATATCCTTACGGGTTTCCGCGCGGAGCTCGTCGAACAGTTCGCCTCGCACATGGACGTCAACGCGATTGTCTATTGCGACGGTGGCAGGAAGGTCGCGACCAGCGTGCAGGAACTCGCCGCCGAGAACGTCAAACGGGTTGTGCAGCGCACGCGCGTCGACTGGACAAGGGACGATGCGCAGCACCCGTACCTGATTCGGGATACCCAGGAGGTGAAGACCACCTGGCACCCGATAGGGACCTGAGACGCGACCTTATTCCATGCACAGGCATCGAATACACTAGCGATGTATGCCGATGCCGTGTTTCACGAACAGCCCGACTGGTCACGTCGGCCAGGCCGTCGTCTTGCCCTCAACTTCCTGCCGTCGACACTGATCGTCGTTGCGGCGCTCATGCTGCTGCGCCTGCCCGTCATGGACGCGTCGCTGCCGCTGACCGGGATCGTGGTTCGGATACTGGCCAGTGAAGCCAGGGAAAGCACGCCGCCGCTGCCCGCTGAACGCGCGCCCGACGCCGCTGCGCCAGCCACGCCCGATACGCGTCCCGTGACATCTGTGCCGGCAGCTCCACCCGAGGCTCGAGACTCCCTGGATTGGTACGAGCTGATACCGGACGCTGCGCGTACGGCAGCTGCCGAGCGTCCGCAGGAATACTCGATCAATCCGGGCATGGACGCGAGGCGCCGCTACGCGGCCGAAAATTTTCCGGCAAGCCAGGCACCCGTGGAACGCCCGGTATGGGAAAACGTCGAGAGGGATACGCTGGGCCGCACGCTGTTGCGTAGCGGCGATTGCTACCGGGTTGTCGACGATCCGAATGTCGGGAGCCGCGAAGCGTTCGAGACCTTCGGCCAGTTCATAGTGAGTTGCGGGCGCCCGTCGGACAAGCCGCGCGAACTGCCGTGGGTCAACGAGCTTCGAAACCGTCGAGAAGGCCAGGTTCGATACGGCCACCCAGCTGTTGAATGACCTGGGTCGCACAATGGGTTCCGTACCGGGCGCACTGGCCAAGAGGCAGGTCGTTTGCCCAGCCGAACAGGAAGCCGGCGCAATACGCATCGCCGGCGCCGGTCGTATCGACGATTTTCTCGACACCGGCAGCGGGCTGCACGACGATTTCATCGCCGTGAATGATGACTGAGCCCTTGGCGGAACGCGTAATCGCGAAGAGATTGTCGAAATCATCGAGCGCAACGAGCGTGTCGTCGAAACTGCTCGTCTGCACCAGCGCGTTAACTTCATCTTCGTCGGCAACCACGATATCGACGCCGTCGCGCACAAACTCCTCGAAGGAGTCACGATGCCGCTCGACGCAAAAGGAATCCGAGAGAGACAGCGCTATGGACGTTCCGTTCTTGCGGGCAATGTCGACGGCCTTGCGGGCCAGGGCCGGACCTTCCGCGATATCCCAGACGTAGCCTTCCAGCAGGATCGCCTTGGGCGCACCGACAGTGGCTTCCGTGATGTCGGCCACGCCGAGTTCGAGGCAGGCGCCGAGATAGGTCTGCATCGTCCGTTGCCCGTCTGCGGTGATCAGCACGTGACTGCGCGCCGTCGGCGCGCCGTTCTTCGCCTTTTGCAGGCGAATATCGACGCCGAGCGATTTCATGTCATGGTTGAAGATGCGCCCCAGCTGGTCGTCGCGGACTTTGCCGATGTAAGCGGCCGAGCCGCCGAGATTCGCGAACCCGGCGATGGTGTTGGCAACGGAACCGCCCGACATCTCGGTCGCAGGACCCATCTGGTTGTAGATCTCGTGGGCACGGTCCTTGTCGATGAGCGTCATCGAGCCGGGCTCCGCGCCAATGGTGTCGAGGAAGTCAGTGTCCACGTGTGCCAGCACATCAACGATCGCGTTGCTGATGCCGAGAAGTTGTACCGAGTCTGTCATTGCGTGCCTGTCTGCCGGGTCGAAAACGGCGCATAGACTACCATCAGGCGCCGGCCAATTGATATGGCGAATCGGCGCGTTAGCCGGTATCGTGTTGCTCGGCGTGCAAACCGCCGGCACAACGGGAAACCAGACTGAGGCAACCAAAAGGCTCTCGGCTGCATCTATCTAGGTGCACGCTGCGATTCCAGCGAGGAGTAAGAAAATGCGGCGTTCGGGCAGTCTGTTGATTCCACTCACGTTGATTCTGATCTACTACGCGTTCTGGGTGTTCGTGGTGGTGTTTGCTCTCAAGCGTTATCCGGGCCTGGCCGAATACCTGCCGGTCGGCGGTATCGACGACCTCAAAGCCTCGGATATGGAGACCTTCGAGCCCGTGTACACGCGGGCCGAACGCGCGCTGCTCTCGCCGTCGTCCCCGATTCGCCTGCTGCTCGCATCGGTTGGCGCGCTCATCGTCACCGTGCCGATATCCTGGGCGTACTTCATAACGAGTCGCGCGCGGCGCATCGACCAGTCGTTCCTGCAGACCATCATCATCCTGCCGGTGGTCGTGACCGGCATCGCAATGATCGTCGTCAACAGTATTGCGCTCGCATTCAGCCTCGCCGGTGTGGTCGCGGCAGTGCGTTTCCGCTTCACCTTGAACCAGCCCTCCGACGCCATGTACATTTTTGTTGCCATCGGGATTGGCCTGGGCGCCGGTATCGGTGCCGTGAGTATTGCTGCCGTGATCTCGTTTACCTTCGTGATCGCCACGCTCATCATCTGGAAGCTCGAGTACGGCAAGACGCTTGCCGGGCCTTTCCTGACCATGCTGACACGCCGCGATGGTGGCGAAGACGACTATTAGGGAGTCGCCGGTAACAATGACGGATGAAACACAGCAACAGCGAAGTGTCCTGCTGATCCACGGACGGGATTTCAAACCTGCGGCGTCCACCTACCTGGAACTCGCTGTCAGCGCCATGCGCGCGGGGCTGGAGCGGGATGCGCCCGCCTGCCTCGAGTGCTTCGATCGCTTGTCGATCGATCTCGCGTGGTATGGCGACCTGAACGCAGAAGTCCTGCAAAAAAAGGGCAAGACCTACGATGAGCACCTCGATGTGGGAGACCGTCGCAACGCTCTGCAGAAACTGAGTGAGATCACGCCGCGCAAAAAATTCGGGATCCGTCTCTATGACACGTTGCCGGGCAAGTCTGCATTGCCCGAGTTCTTCATGGATGTGAGTGCACCATTGCTTGGTGCCGTCGGCTTTCGCATGCCGGTGCTCGGCCGGATCGCGAAGGACTTTGCGGCGTACCTGGATAACCCCGAGTTTG
The DNA here is from genome assembly GCA_029881015.1 of Gammaproteobacteria bacterium. Taxonomy (GTDB): domain Bacteria; phylum Pseudomonadota; class Gammaproteobacteria; order Steroidobacterales; family Woeseiaceae; genus UBA1847. The sequence continues at coordinate 3,337 of JAOUNK010000199.1, forward strand.
CCGAGAAGGTGCGCGGGCGGCTGCGCGAGAAGTTGTGTGCGCTCATGGATCGGGGCGACAAAATCATGCTGGTGACGCACGGTACCGGCAGCGTCGTCGCCTATGACGTGCTTTGGGAGCTCTCGAACGACACAGCCACGTACGCGGAGTACGGGCAGTTCAAGGTAGACCAGTGGCTGACCATGGGTTCGCCGCTCGGCGATCGCACCGTGCAGAAACGCCTGCTGGGCGCGCAGGAGCGCGTCGAAAGCCGCTTCCCGAGCAATGTGATTTCATGGCACAACCTGGCGGCGGAAGACGATTACACCTGTCACGACACGACATTGGCTGACGACTTCAAGAAAATGATGGTGCAGAAGCGGGTCAGCGCCGTACATGACTACCGCATCTTTAACCTCGCCGTTCGCTACGGGAAGTCAAACCCGCACAGCTCGATCGGCTATTACATCCATCCGCGACTGACCAAGATCATCTCTGACTGGCTGGCTTAGGCCGGCCGATACAGGCGTCCACCAGTTCGGACTGAACCCGGGCGGGACTCTCGATCGTTGCGTAGAAACTGTCGAGGAAACGCAGGGTCTGCTTGCGCGTCTTGGCCTTGTAAAACTCGTTTGCCGTAACGAGATCGTAGATCGCTTCCTTGCGGCCGATAAAGGTCCGGACAGACTCGGGGATGTGTTCGTTGTTGTAACAGCGGCCGCGATACAGGCGCTCCTTCACATCGCGAATATTGAAGTTCACGCTGGGCACGGAGTGCGGTGCATCCACGATACCCGACATGTCGAAGTCATAGGGAATCGGCAGAATGCTGCCCTCTTTTTCGCCGAACAATACGAAGTTATGGCAGCAAGGCTCGCCAGGCGCCGCCCGAATCGGCGAAAAATCCGTATTGCCGATCATGTACTGGAAAATAGAGCTCAGGTTCGTGTGGCGCGGATCCAGGAACCTTGTCTCGGTCGACGGTGTTTCGTTGACCTTTAGACCTATGCGTTTCGCAACCTGGTCCTTATGCTCGATCAGGAAGCCGAACGTGGTGTGCTCGCGGTCGTTCTTGTCGGCGTTCACATAGGTGATGCGCAGCAGCCGCACTCGAAAACTGTTGTCCGTAAGGACATTGAAGATGCGGTACGCGAGGTGTTCCGAAAGCAGGGCCTGGGTGTAAACCGACGGTCCCTTGTCGCAGTGCGTTACGAGTTTGAGCTTGTCCGAGCCGGAGAACAGCGTGTCCTTGACCTCAGACTTCTTGAAGTCGAGCCGCAACGGGGCCCATTTGCAGGTCTCTTCCCTACGGCGAAAATTGCCGCGCGTACGAATACCGAGCTCGACGGTAATCTCACCGGCTTCGGCATCGTTATAGGTCAGCGTAGCGGGCCGGTCTTTCTCGGCGCCCCTTTCTCGCATGATGGTCGTGAACGGTGCCCGGATCCGGACGTCGAGAATATCGTTGTTCATGAACAACGGTGAGGTCTTGCGCGACTCGTCCGCTGCGCCGGCGGCGCTTGCAAGCGTGAGCGCAAGCAGAAAAGCAACGGTTCTCAGCATCGTCATTATTATTGATCTGTCGTCTGCTCAGGTGGTCAAAGTCTAGCACAGCCACTACACTGAGCATCCCGCAGCCAACGGACATCAAGCCTTGCTCTACGCCCAACGCAAATCGCTCGTCGCACTGCTGGCACTCTTTCTTCTGGCGACAGGGTCCAACGCCAGCGACTGGCGTGCGGACGGGGTGGGGCGCGTCGTGGCGATTGCCGATGTACATGGCGCGTATGACGCGATGGTCGAGACGCTGGGCAACGTCGGCATACTCGATGAGAATCTCGCCTGGGCCGGCGGCGAGTCCTATCTCGTGATCGTCGGCGACCTGCTGGATCGCGGGCCACATTCACGCGACGCGCTGGATTTGTTGATGCGCCTCGAGGAAGAGGCCGCCGCCGCGGGCGGCAAAGTCCAGGTGCTGATCGGCAATCATGAGTCGATGAACCTGATAGGCGACCTGCGCTACGTCAGTAAATCGGAGTACGAGGCATTTGCCGACGACGAGACAAGCGAGCAACGCCAGCGCTGGTTCCGGCTCTGGGCGCGCCGCGCCGGTGGTGTCTGGTCCGACCACAGGGAACGCTTCGACAGTGAATTCCCACCCGGTTTTTTTGCACTGCGAGAAGCTTTCGGGCCCAAGGGCAAGTACGGGAAATGGCTGCTCGAAAAAAATGTCATCGCCGTCGTGAATCGCACGGCTTTCGTGCACGGCGGCCTGCCGCCCGAAGTGGCCGATCTCGGGCTCGAGGGTGTTAACACCGGCCTGAAGCAGGACCTCGTCGATTACGTCAATGCGGTGGAGACCTTGATGGAAGCGGAGGTATTGCTGCCCACGGATTCCTTTTACGACTACGAAGATCGCGTCAACCGCTACATGCCGCCACTCGATGCCTCACAGGAGGTCCTTTATGCGCTGACGACGGTGAAGCGGCTTGGTAATGCACCCGTGCTGCATGCGGATGGCCCCCTCTGGTACCGGGGCAACGTGGCATGCAGCGAGATCGTCGAGGAGCACCGGGTCAAGGCATCGCTGGCCGCGATCGGCGCGGATCGCGTCGTCGTCGGTCACACGCCGACGCCAACGCGAACGGTCCTGCAGAGATTTGGCGGCCGTGTGATCGAAGTCGATACCGGCATGCTCAACGCCTACTACAAGGGCAGCGGCAATGCGCTCGTGATGGAGGGCGACGAGCTGCGGGTATTCAACCAGTCCGGCAGCGATGCCTACGAGCCGTTGCCGCACCCGCGCAAGGTCGGATCTCGGCCGGGCGACTTGTCGGCGGACGCCTTGCAGACACTCCTCGAAACCGGCGAGATCGTCGGCAAGACCAGGGCGGACAGTACGGGTCGCGTGCGCGTCAAAGTCACCGACGGTACGCATACGGTGTCAGCACG
>JAOUNK010000200.1 GCA_029881015.1 Gammaproteobacteria bacterium
CCGAAGACATCTTCCAGAACTCGCTGGGGTGAAAGACTCAAGCGCACTACCGTTTTCGGCAAACGATGAACACCGACGCGTTCTTTTTCGGCTGCCATTCGTATTCGATCTCGAAGCCGGTCTTCTCGAGGCTGCCTGTGAGCTCGGCCACCGAGAAGACTTTCACCAGCGGGAACAGCCGCAAGGCCCGTCCCACCGGGACGATGAGCCGGAACAGAAACATCATGTCGCGGATGCAGGCCGTGCTGCTCACGAAGACGCCACCGGGCTTGAGCATCCTGTGAATATCGGCGATGGCCCGCTCCCAGTCCTCGAGCAGGTGCAGGATGTTGTGCGCCATGACGGCATCGAAGCTGGCGTCCGGCATATCGAGCCCCTCGACCGATGACGCGTCGAACGTCACGTTGCCGATGCCCGCGGCCTTTGCCTTGTCCTGCGCGATCTCGACCATCCGCGTAGACAGATCGGTGGCACGAATGTGCCCTACGTAGGGCGCATGGACGATAGCCGTGGAGCCGGTGCCGCAACCGATCTCCAGTACCTCCATGCCGGGCCGCAGGTGCTTGCGCGTAATCTCCAGCTTCTTCTGGTACGACGCCTCGTCCACGATGGGCCGCTGCGCATATTTGTCGGCCAGCTTGTTCCAGAATGCTGTTTCGCGATCCATCGAATGAGTCCGTCAGGGAGGGGCCAGCCGCCATCATATCAGGGCTGGCCCACCAAACCGGCTCACGATTTTTGCGCAGTGCGTCGGTTAGGAAGGACACAACGTGCGGCCAGCTGCCGCTATCGGGACATGAGAATCGACCAACTGGTCGATGTGCCGAACGTCGGTGTCACTGCGATACTGCCGCTCGATATCTTAGTCGGGTGGGACTGATGCTTGTTCGCGCCTGGACCGGGCTTCGTGGAGGAGCGCCGCGGCGGCTTGCGCGTCCCGGGTAAGCTTGTGATCGCTGCCCCAGCGTTCCTCGAGGACCTCGGCACCTGAGGTGATAAGTTGCTCGGCTTCCGCATAGTCACCGGTTTCCAGCAGGCACCGTCCCAGGCGCCAGCGAACTTCGCCGCGCAGCCAATGGCCGGGCAACCGTGCCTCGAAGATCGCTTCTGCGTTGCGAAGCGCCGGGACAGCAAGGTCCATTCGATCGCGCAGCATGTTCGCCTTGCCGATATTCGCATACGCAAAACCACTATTGGGGGAACCGGGTGTATGCATTTCGATCAACCGAATGGCATGCTCAAACCGGTCAATCGCCAGGTCGTACTGACCGCGCTCCTGGGCGACCAACCCAAGGCCGTTCACGACATACAAGTTGTAACTGTTGTCAGGTCCATACAGCCGGTCGTTCATCTCGAATGCTCTGACATAAGCCTCCTCGGCTTCGTCCAGTTTTCCCTGGTTCTTGAGTGTCGACGCCAGGCCGAGAAGGACCTCTGTAATCTCAGAATTATCTCCCTCGAAATGGAGGCGGCGAATGCGGAGCGCCTCTTCGAATTCCTCCACGGCCTCCGGGAAACGTTCCTGGTGGTTCAGCAGATTGCCCAGGTGCGAACGCGTCTGCGCGACCTGCAATGCGTCGGCACCGTAATCACGCACATAAAGTTCCAGTGCCTGCCGATACCCGGCATTTGCGCCATCGAAGTCACCCTGCAAATGCAGGATTCGTCCGACCCTGGTGTGTCCCGCCGCCTGCCCCGGCAAGTCGCCAAGGGCCTCACTGATCTCAAGCGCCTGTTTCGCGAACGCCAATGACGATTCGTAGTCGCCGCCGATATCGGTGACTTGCGCCAGCCGGATGAGTACGTCCGCGTACTCGGTGCTTTGCTCGCCGTTCGCGGCGCTGCGTATCTGCCGTTCCTGCTCAAGGACATCGCGCGATTCATCCACCAGTCGCAGGCTCTGGTAAGCGAGGCTCATGGTCTTTAACAGCTCCGCCTGCACCGCTGGCACCTCGGAGAGCTCACTCGCGATCTGTGCGCGTCCATTTTCGAGAATCTGGAAAGCCGTTTGCTCACCAGGCGCGATATTCGGGTCCGCAGAATCGAAAATGCTGATAAGGAAGTCGACGGTCTCCTCGGCACGATCGCGTTCCAGTGCCACGGTGCGCGCCTGTTCTTCCGCAGTTATGGCGGACCTGACTGCCAGCCCGGCAATCGTCGACAGCGCGATGACAGCGAACGCGACGAAAGCGACGCCCAGGCGATGCCGAGCCAGGAACTTGCGTGCCCTGTAAACGCCGGAAGGCGCCTTGGCCATGACCGGGAGGGCGGCCAGGTAGTTCCGGATGTCGTTGCCAAGGCTCTCTACAGATTCGTAGCGCTCGGCCGGATCCTTTGCCAGCGCCTTCGCCACGATGGCGTCGAGATCACCCCTCAACTCCGGGCGGATGCTGCTCATGAGCGGCGGAACGTCGGTTGAGGCGCGTTCGCACATCTCGGCGAGGCTCATTCCCGCATAGTCCAGGGGCGTCTTGCCGCTGAGCAGCAGGTAGATCAACACGCCGATCGAGTAGACATCCGTTGTGATGTCGACGGGCTCTCCACGTAACATTTCGGGACTGGAGAACGTTGGCGTCGCCGGCCTCTGTGTCATCCGGGTCAGGTCGGCGTCGCCCGCATTCGGCTCAAGCATCTTGGCAATACCAAAGTCCAGCAATCGCACCTGGCCACTCTGGGTGACCAGCACATTGCTGGGCTTCAGATCCCGGTGAATGATCAGGTTGCGGTGCGCATACTGCACGGCCTTTACAATGTCGAGAACCAGTTCGAGGCGTTGGTGCGTACTCAGCTTGTGCCGGACACAATAGGCATCGATCGGCAAGCCCTCAACATAGTCCATGACGAAAAAGGGCACGCCCTCCCCGGTCACGCCACCGTCGAGCAGTCGGGCGATATTGTCGTGCACGAGTCGCGCAAGGATTTGCCGCTCAACAAGGAATCGCGCCCGGGCCTGGTCCGTATCGAGCCCCGTCGGCAGAATCTTCAGCGCCGCCCGCTGTTCAAACTGCTCATCCGCGCGTTCCGCCAGGTACACAGCGCCCATACCGCCGCGACCGATTCGTTCGCGCAGGCGCCACTGGCCTATCACCTTGTCCGCCGGCAGACCCTTCTCGTCGGTCGCGAGTGCGCCCAGGCTGACCTTGCCCGCCAGGTTCAGGAAATAGTCTTCGGATTCATTGGCTGCTTCGAGCAGCCTATTCACTTGGTTCAGAAGCCTGGGTTCGTTGCCGCACATGTCGGTAACGAAACGCGCGCGCGTCTCCGCGTCGAGCGTCACGGCTTCGAGGAAGATCTCGGCGGCGCGCTCTAAAATCATGACGCGCTGCCCTCTTGTTGACTGGCCTTCTTGGCGTTCATCTCACTGAATAGCCACGCGCTCAATACCGTCCAGTCGCGTTTGACGGTCGCGGGAGAAACGTCGAGGGCACCTGCTGCCTCGTCGATCGTCATGCCACCGAAAACCCGGTATTCGAACAAGCGGCAGTGGCGTGGATTCGTGTCTTCCAGTTTGCTGAGCAGTGCGTCGATATGCAGCAGGTCTTCAAGCGTGCTGTCCTCGTGCAGCGACAAACCTGTCAGGGTTACCCGCAGCGCATTGCCACCGCGCTTTTCGGCCGACGCCCGTTCGGCGTAGTTGATCAGGATCTGGCGCATCGCCCGGGATGCGGTTGCAAAGAAATGAATGCGATCCTGGAAACTGGCCAGTGTCTGGTTGGCGAGGCGCAAGTAGACTTCGTTGATGAGCGCGGTCGTATTGAGCGTGTCGTTGCCGTTCCACCGGCGTCGATGCGACCTCGCCAAGGCCCGTAATTCCTGGAAGACGGACGTGAACAGTTCGTCGCTCGCCCCTCGGTCGCCCGCCGACGCGGCCCGCAGTAGCTTCGTGATTTCTCCGACATCGCCCGACATGATGCTCCCGAATACCTCCCGACCGGTTCGCGAGAATATGAACCATACCGCATGCGCTGCCGCAAATTGTCCACTGCCGACTGTTGGCACGGGCGTTGATCTCATCTGACAAGCCTTACCTGTAATTAACAGGAACCCGCCGGAAACAAGCTCATCGCAAATGGGCTTGAACATAACTTGTTGAAAAATGGTGGGTTGCCGAGTTTTTTTGTCACGAATGAGCGCATCTGGCCGGGATTCCTGTTTAAGAAATCAGGGCTATTGCAAAAAGAGGCGCGCACCATGAACAGAGCTGCCGTGATTCCGAGCTACGTTGCCTGGGCGGTCACGCCATTCCTGCTCGCTGATGTCGCATCAGCCATGGAAGGCGACGACGGCGAGCTGCCGTTAAGTGGGTCCGTAGCGATCGCCTCCGACTATGTCTTCCGCGGCATCTCGCAAACCCTGGGCAGCCCCGCCCTCCAGGCATCCGTGGATCTGCAGTTCGACAACGGCTTCTACGCCTACGCCTGGGGCAGTAACGTGGACTTCTACCCCGCCGCCGAGCCGGACGACGGGGCGCGTTCGGAAATCAATATCGCGGCCGGCTACGCGGCCCAACTGGGTGATCGCTGGTCCGTCGACGTGTCGCTCGTTCACTACTTATTTCCGAGCACGCACGAGGACATCGACTACGACTACAACGAGCTGATTTCCACGCTTTGCTTCGACGATCGGCTCAGTGCGTCCCTGGGCTACTCGAATTCCGTGGACGGGACCGATAGCGAAAGCTGGTTCTCCGAGCTGGGTTACGTATTCTCTCTGCCGCGTGACGTCGCCTTCGAGGTCGCCTACGGATACTACGATCTGTCGAATGCCTACGGATCAGGCTATGGCTACGCAAGGGCGGATGTGACTCGTGACTTCGCAGCGGCTCAGGTCACCCTGTCGTACTACGAGACCTTCGGCGGGGCGGACAATATCTTCTTCGAGCAGGCCAGTGACTCGAGGTTCGTCGTTTCAATTCTCCTGAATTTCTGAACCATGACGGTCCTCCCTGAAAGCTGGCTGTTGCTGGCACTGCTGGCGGCCGCTTTCTGGGCGTTGTCCTGCGTTGTCGATGTCTGCCTTGTCGGCACGCGCGTGTTGCGAAATCCGCTCGAAGCCGCCGTTACCATGGCGCTGTTCAGCGTCGTGCCACTCGCGTTCCTGCTCCCGAACGCGACCGAATGGGGCGGCGTCCGTTTCGCGCCAATAGGAACGGCCGCGCTGGCGGGCTTCTTTTACTTTCTGCATATCTATTTCAACTTTCGCGCGCTGTTCACGCTGAACGACAGCCTGAATACGGAAATCTTCAATAACCTGACGGTGCTGTTTGTGCCGGTACTGGCTTTCCTGATGCTCGGGGAGCGCCTTGAACCGACCTACTACGTCGCGCTGGGTCTTGCGCTGTGCGGCGTCCTGACCTTGTTGCGCAAGCAACTCGCTGCGTTAAAGGCCAACCTGCTCGTGTGTTTGCTGCAGTCGGTACTGTGCATGTCGCTCGCGATGGTTTTGCAGGCATCGGCGCTTGCCGACCTTGACTACATGCACGCCGCTATTGTCTTTTCCGCCGCCTGCCTGCTGCCTGCCGTTTTGCTCATGGCTCTGCGACAACACCACACCGTCCGGATCGGGTCGCTTTGTCGACGCTTTGGCGTCCTGTTCGCTGGTGTACAGCTCCTGGACATCGCGGCGGTGTTGATATCGCAGCGCGCGACCAGCATTGCGCCGTCGGTCACATTGGTCGCGGTTGCTGAGTGCACGCTACCCGCGTTCATCATGATTATCAGCGGCGTGTACCTGCTCTACACGGGTGCCTGGGGAGCCTCACCGGACCGGTTGCGCGATTCGTTGGCGCTTCAGACCGACCGCTGGGGCACCAAGATCCTGTCGATGACGCTCATTGCAGGGGCTATAGCCTTAATGCAATTGGGCCCTCCAGGCGGCTGAAAGCTTCAAGACGTGCGCGTAGCTCAACGTGCCGCGCGGGCAATGCCTCTCTCACTCGGCCGGGCAATCAAGTGTGCCTGCCGCGGCGCGGTCGTAATCGTGAGCTCCGCCCCGGAGTTGAACTCGAGATAGTCCGCCTCAACGCCGTCGCTGAAGATCAGCCCGTTTCTCGCCATGCGCGATGTAATCTTGAGCGGGTTGGCGTCATCGAACGCGCCGTGCACCAGCGAGCACTGTGTCACCTGGCTCGGGAACGGCTCGCGCACTGAATACACGAGACGATCCGTATCCCAGGGCAGGCTCAGTCCCTGCTGGTGCCGGACGGTGCCACCCAGCGCTTCGACGA
>JAOUNK010000201.1 GCA_029881015.1 Gammaproteobacteria bacterium
CTCGGATCCCGACACGATCACCGTGCAGGTTCCGCTGCGCGGCGCGACGCCCGAGGATGTGGAGCTCGGCGTGGCCGTGCGCATCGAGGAGGCGGTCAAGGACCTCGAAGGCCTCGATCGTATCGTCTCGGTGTCGAGCGAGGGTGCCACCAACGTCATCATCGAAATCGACAAGGGCTACGATCCGCGCCAGCTTCTCGACGATATCAAGAGCCGCATCGATGCAATCAACACGTTTCCGGCCGAAGCTGAGAAACCCGTAATTGGCCTGCGCCAACGCCGCTTCGGCGTTATCGATGTCGCCGTTGCCGGCGACTACAGCGAATCGGAAATTCGCATGTTTGCCGAGCAGGTCCGTGATGAATTGCTGCGGTTGGACGGCATTACGCACGCGGAACTCGACGCAGTGCGTCAGTACGAAATTGCCATCGAGGTGTCACCGGATCGACTGCGCGAGTTCGACGTCACGCTCGCCGATATCGGCCAGGCGATTCGCACGAGTTCCGTGGACTTGTCCGCGGGCAACGTCCGTACCGAGGGCGGCGACGTTCTGATTCGCTCCAAGGGTCAGGCCTATCGCCGCGCGGATTTCGACGAGATCGTGATCAAGACCAACCCGGACGGCAGTATCGTCCGCATCAGCGACGTCGCGACTGTCGTGGATGGGTTCGTCGAGGATGCAATGCGCACTCGTTTCAATGGCAAGCATGCGGCATTCGTGCAGGTCTCACGCGTTGGCAACCAGAGCGCTATAGACATCTCGAGCAAGGTGCGGGAGTACATCGAATCCCGGCAGGCAAGCTTGCCTGTCGGCCTGGAGCTCTCGTTCTGGGACGACGATTCGGCGCGGCTCAAGGATCGCCTCACCATCATGACCAAGAGCGCCATCCAGGGTGGCTTGCTCGTGATCCTGCTGTTGTCGCTGTTCCTGCGGCCGTCGGTGGCTGTTTGGGTTTTTCTTGGTATCCCGATCAGCTTCCTCGGTGCGTTCATCGTCATGCACCTGCTCGACATCAGCCTCAACCTGATGAGCGCGTTCGGCTTCATCCTGGTTCTCGGTATCGTCGTGGATGATGCGATCGTTACCGGCGAGAGCATCTATTCGCGAATGCGTGCCGGCGACCAGGGCCTGTCGGCGGCCATCCAGGGCACCAAGGAAGTGGCTATCCCGGTGACCTTCGGCATCCTGACGACGATCGCCGCTTTCGGGCCGCTCGCCTTTATCGAAGGCCGCATGGGCGAGGTGTTTTCACAGATCCCGCTGGTCGTGATCCCTGTGCTGCTCTTTTCGCTGGTCGAGTCCAAGCTGATCCTGCCGGCGCATCTCAAACACGTCGAGCTGCATGAGCACGACAACAAGATGACGGGATTCCAGGCGTGGCAGACGCGCTTTGCGGACGGCTTTGAGGGCGTCATCAGGGACTACTATTTGCCGCTTCTGCGGCTGGCAACGTCACATCGTTACGCGACGCTGGCGGCGTTCGTCGGTGCGCTGATTGTGCTCGTTACCCTGATCATGAGCGGATGGACGCGTTTTACGCCGTTCCCGAGGATCGAAGGCGAGACCGCCACAGCTACTTTGACAATGCCTGCCGGCACGCCGTTCGAGGTCACGAACCGGCATGCCGAGGCGATCTACCAGGCAGCACTCGTGTTGCAGGAAGAGCTGCGCGATCCGGAGACCGGGCAGAGCATGGTCACGAACATCCTCACGAACGTCAGTTCGGGTGAGGCACGCGTGCAGATGGAGACCGTGCCGCGGCAGGATCGGACCATCGAGTTTTCGACCATAGTGCTGGGCAATGACTGGCGCAGGCTTGTCGGCCGCATTCCAGGTGCGGAAAGCCTGAACTTCAGGTCCTCGTTCTTTCGTGCCGGTGACCCGATCGACGTGCAGTTCAGCGGCAACTCGCTGGACACCCTGACCGTGGTCGGTGACCAGCTCAAGCAGCACCTGGCGACCTACCCGGATGTCTTCGAAATCGCGGACAGCCTGTCGAACGGCAAGGAAGAGTTACAGATCGACCTGTCTCCGCAGGGGCACCTGCTCGGGCTGACACGCAGTGACATCGTCAACCAGGTTGGCCAGGCGTTCAAAGGCCTGCAGGCCCAGCGTATCCAGCGTGGCCGCGACGATATCCGGGTTCTTGTACGTTTCCCGCTCGGTGAGCGCAGTACGATTTCGTCGTTGAACGAGATGCTGATTGCAACGCCGAGCGGCAGCAGGATTCCGCTGGCCAACGTGGCCGAAATAACGCCGGGACGCGGGCCGTCGCAGATACGGCGAATCGATGGTTATCGAGTCCTGAATGTGACGGCGGATATCGACCAGAGCACGACCAACATGACCGTTGTCATCAACTCCATTACCGAGTTCCTGGACGATCTTCTCGTCAAGTATCCGAGTGTGACCTACACGTTCGAGGGCGAACAGAGACGCCAGGCGGAGACCTTTGGCAGCCTGCAGGTCGGCATCGTCATTGTGCTGTTCGTCATCTACTGCCTGCTGGCCCTGCCACTGAAGTCGTATACGCAACCCATCGTGATCATGTCGGTCATTCCCTTCGGCATCATCGGTGCCGTGATCGGTCACTGGCTGATGGGACACTCACTCACGATGCTCAGCATGCTGGGGCTCATGGCACTGACAGGCGTTGCCATTAACGACAGCCTGGTCCTCGTCGACTATGTGAATCAACGTCACCGCGCTGCCGGTGACGACCTGCAGACCTCGGTGGAGCGCGCCGGCGTGGTGCGTTTCCGCCCCGTCATGTTGACGTCGCTTACGACGTTCTTCGGGCTGCTGCCGTTGCTCATGGAGAAATCCTCGTCGGCGCAGTTCCTGGTCCCGATGGCGATCTCACTGGGCTTCGGCATACTGTTCGCTACCCTGATCACATTGCTTCTAGTGCCGGTCAACATCATGATCGGACGTGATATTCGGCGCTTTTTCTCCCAACCTGTTGGCCAGCTTTCAGGCTGAATTCCTGGTCGCCGAATGACGTCGATTTCCGGGTGAGCTTCCTGCGTCCACCCGGGAACGAGACTACGCTTCCGGTGTTGCCGCAATCAACCTGACGGAAAGACAACCGTCGTCGCCGAAGTCGGCGGTCCCGGTTTCGCCGACTTTGACATCGTGGATACCGGTTGTCTGGCCCGTAGCGATCATGTCTCCAGCACGCAACGGCCTGCCGCGCCGAGCCGCGAGTTCAAGCAGGAACTGGACCGAGCGAACAAAGCCACCTGTCAGCGTGAATGCGCCGCCGGTCCCGACATCCTCGTTGTTAACGGAAGTACGGGACCTCATCGTATCGAGCGAGCGCGTGCGCCAGTTCTCGATCGAGGGTCCGACAACCAGGCCGAAATTGTTGCCGTGATCGGAAACGACGACGGGTGGACCACCGTGTTGCTGCTCGTCTTCTATATCGCCGCTGTCATGGCCACGAATCTGTTCGGCGCCGAGTTCCCGGCATGGTTCGGTGATGTCGGCGCCTCGATGTTCAGTCTCTTCCAGATCATGACGCTCGAAAGCTGGTCAATGGGCATTGTACGTCCCGTGATGAACGTCTACCCATTCGCCTGGGCGTTCTTCGTGCCGTTCATTATCATTACCAGCTTTACGGTGCTGAATCTGTTTATTGCATTGATCGTCAATTCAATGCAGACCCTGAATGCGGAGACCAACGTCGAGCTTCACGAAGAGGCCGAAGTCGCCCACAGCGAGCGCGAGGCGCTGGCCCGGCAAATCGATGCCCTGGCCAGCGAAGTTCGAAAATTGCGCAAACAGATGCCGGACTAGTTACGAGTACTGGTCCCACTCGTCCCCGTCGTAGTCATCATAGTCACTGTCGTAGTCTGACCAGTTATCGTCGTCAAACTCATCGTCGTCCTCGTCATCGGGACCGAAATGATTCCGGCTATCAATCCGCATTTGGGCTAACTCGCGATTGCGGGCTCTGCGTTGCATCGACTCGATTTCATCAAAAGCAAGGTCATCATACTTACGGTGTGACGGGCGCATCGTCTTGCTCCTCTATTGAAGCCTGGTACGGGAGAAACTCGGGAGCGTCGAGGCGACACGTACTGCCGTCATGACTCTCGCCGAAACAGAATGATAAGCGTGCTGAAGAATCCGCCAGCATTGTTGCAAGTCATCTTCGCCGCAGGGTGGAAATACGTGGACGCAACCGGGACTCGCCTCTCCCCAGCCTCGCGAAATGATTTCGTTCGCCTCATCGTCGCCGAGGCCATACACAAAGATTTCACCTGCCGATATGCGGCACAGTAACTGTGATCTGGAGGCGTTGCGGATCCAATCCGCCTTGCGCCAACCAACGTAGATATCGAAGTCGCGTGCTAAGGTATCGGCACTGGTTTCTTTGGTTACGATATTGGGAAGTTCGGAGAGTAGATCGGCAAGCGCGATGCGCGATGCGAGGCTGTCCTCGGCCGACTGCCGGGGCGAGGTTCGTGCGGGTAGCCCGATGCGGCCATGGTCCCACGATGCTGTTGACATGAACGGTGATCCGGTCAGGTTGCTATTGTCAAAGAAGTATCTAACTTTCCAGTTCCATGTCAAGTATTTTGATGTAAAAATAATAAGCATGGAGGATTAAGTGAAAAAGGACGTTGTTGACGAGATTCTCGACCAGTGGTCGGCGGAGCGCCCGGAGCTCGATACGGCGGGCCTCGATGTCGTCGTGCGGGTCATGACGCTGTACCGGAGCTTTCAGCGCCAGGCCGGCGAAGCGCTCGCCCCGATGGGTCTCGAGCTGTTTGAGTACGACGTTCTTTCCGCGCTGCGGCGACAGGGGGACCCCTATGCACTGGCCGCCACGGCCCTCGCTAACGAAACCGGCCTTAGCACCGGTGCGATGACCAACCGGGTGGACAGGCTGGAGGCACGGGGGCTGGTAAAAAGACGTCCCGACAAGGCAGACAGGCGCGGGGTCGTCGTCTCGCTGACCGCGAAGGGCGTCAAAGCCACCGACCAGGCTATTCGTTTTCGCCTGGAGGCGGCGGATGAGGCCCTGACCGGCCTGACGGCGGCGGAGCGCACGCGACTCGCATCGTTGCTGCGCAAGGTGATGCTCACCGTGGCCTAGTCATGCGCAGGCGTGCCGGGGAGCGCCGGTACCCTGCCACCTCAGGGGCGGGTCGCGTCCCCGAAGATACTGGCACCTGCCTCGGCGCCGCCCGCGTTATCGCGGAACACGCCAAATAGCTCCCGCCCCATGCCGACATGTGCGCTGTCAAGGTCCAGTCGTAACGGCTCACGACCGGAGAGATCGGCGTTAACGCTCAAGATGCCGCTGTCGGAGTCGATCGTGATCACGTCGCCGTCGCGGAGCTTGCCGATCGCGCCCCCGCGGTTTGCCTCGGGTGTTACCTGGATGGCGGCGAGTACCTTGCCGGAGGCCCCGGACATCCTCCCGTCCGTGAGGAGCGCAACCTTGAAGCCACGGTTTTGCAGCAGGCCCAGGTATGGCGTGAGCTTGTGCAACTCGGGCATGCCGTTCGCAGACGGTCCCTGGCCGGGCAGAACCGCAACGAAGTCGGACTCCAGTTCGCCGTCGTTGAAGGCCTGCTTGAATGCTTCCTGCGAGGAAAAGATCTTCGCTGGAGCCTTGATGGAATAGTGTTTCTTTTCCACGGCAGAGACTTTGACGATGGCGCGACCGATCTCACCCTTGACGAGTCGCAGGCCACCCTCTTCGTCGAAGGATCTGGCAACCGGCCTCACGATGTCCTCGTCGAGCGAGGTCGTCGGCGCACCGCGCCACTCCAGCTTGTTATCGTGGATAAATGGCTCGACACACAGCTTGTGGAGTCCATCGCCGAATAATGTCTTGACGTCGTCGTGCAACAGGCCGGCGTCAAGGAGCTCTCGCATGACGAACCCGAGGCCTCCGGCTGCATGGAAATGATTCACGTCGGCCATGCCGTTTGGATAGACGCGCGCGAGCAAGGGCACGGCATGCGAGAGCTCGGCAAAGTCGTCCCAGTCAATAATGACGCCAGCGGCTCTCGCAATGGCGATCAGGTGAATGGTGTGGTTGGTTGACCCTCCCGTTGCCAGCAGTCCGACAATGGCGTTGACGATCGACTTCTCACCGATGACTTCGCCAACCGGTGTGTAGTGTTCTCCATGGTTCGTGTTGGCGAGCACCGTTCGAACCGCCTCATCGGTCAGAGATC
>JAOUNK010000202.1 GCA_029881015.1 Gammaproteobacteria bacterium
GCTATTCGTGACGTCGCCCATCTCGACTTTTACCTCGAATTTGAAAGTCGTGCCGGCGGCCGCCTCAGGTACGCACCCGACCTCGAACGCATGTTCCGGATAGGGCATCACTCTCGGGTCGGAATATTTGCCCTGCGCGTCGATCCATGCCGCCGCGCCCGTGCCCTTGACGATGACGTTGGCGGCTTCGAATCCGTCCAGCGGTTTGAGGCCGACAACGAATGCTGTATTGGACCGCACTTTCGAGATGGGGATCATGACCAGCTTCGAGTCACCGTAGATGACGTAGCCCACCGTGAAGCCTTTGACCGGACCACACAGCGGGCTGTTGAATTCGTTCTTGCGAGGCTTGCCGTTGTAGCTGCAGGCGCCAAGCGCGATGGCAACCACGAGTAAAAGCAAATGTTTCTTCATGACCAGTCCCCTTGTCTTGCTGTTCTTCTCAAAGTCCTGCGGAATCATCCGGCATTTACAATTGCCGCGAAACGCGGGTCGTTTTTCAGTGGCGCAAGGTGTGGCTCAACAGACAGTAGCTGCCGTGAGTACCCTTTGTCGACCGCCACCGCGAGCGCTGCCAGTGCGGCGTCTCGCTGGCCAGCGCGCAGCGAAACCAACGCATCGTAGTAGTGTGAATACGGGTCGTCCGGCGCCAAAGCGCGCGCCTGATCAATCAATGAACGGGCTTCCTCACGATGGTCCAGCATCGCGTTGATCCAGGACAGGTCCATCAGCGTAAACGCGTCCTTCGGGTTTACCTCCAATGCGCGCCTGGCCAGTCTCCCTGCTTCGCCGAACTGGTGTAGCGCCTCATCTTTCCGGCCAGCCACCCACAACGCGTCGCCGAGGTTTGACCTCGCGAGGTGGTCGCCGGGCTGCAGCTCCACGGCGTGCCGATGGTTCTCGATCGCGGCGTCGAAATTGCCCAGGTAGTAGTGCATGAGTCCGAGGTTGCTGTACACCGGCTTGGTTGGCTGGAGGTCGATCGCCTTCTGAAAAGCGGGCGCAGCGGCAGCGAAATTGTTCATCATCATGTGAGTCGTGCCGAGATTGCCGAATCCGCGCGCGTTTTCCGGGTCCAGCGACACGACGTACTGATACTGCTCAACCGCTTCCGCGAATCGACCGGTCTGGTAGAGGAACATGCCCAGCGTGTTGTAGGCACTCGCGTTTCCGGGATGAATATCGGTGGCGCTGCGCAAGCTCTCTTCGGCCTCATCCGTCCGTTTCATCCGCAGGAAGGTTCGACCGATACCGGTCAACGCATCGACGTTAGGCGGGTCGTGCTGGAGCGCCCGTTGATAGGCCAGCACCGCGTCTTCATTCCGGCCGGTGGCCTGGTACAGGTTGCCGAGAGCGATATGCACAACGTCAAGATTGGGGTTCAGCGAGAGGGCGGTGCGGCAGGTCGATTCGGCGTCGTCAATGAACGCCGCATCGTCGACTTCCGCATACCCTCTCACGTAGACATCGCATTTGCCTGCATAGGCCGCCGCGTATTCAGGATCGACCGACAACGCTGCATCGAACCAGCCGAGCGCGGAGGCGATGGTGCTGGTCGTTATCGGCTTTCTCGAGTCTTCGATGCCATGGCGATAGAGCACGTAGGCATCAAGTGCAGGGTCCTCGACGCCCTGCGACGCGCTGTCACGCATCCTGGCCGGTAGCGCCACGCGAACGTTCGCGACGGTGAGGCTCGTGATCTCGTCACGAATGTCGAAAAAATCCTCACGAGGCCGATCGAAGCTCCGGGAGAGGACATGAAAACCGCTCTCCGAGTCGATGAGCTGCACGGTGACCCGCATCTTGTCTTCCGCCATCTCGACGCTGCCTTCGATATACATTTCAACGCGCAGCCGGTTGCGAACGGTACTCGACGCACTGTTGGGCGCCAGCGAAAATGAATCGCCGCGGGCGGCGATGCGCAGCCCGGGAACCCGGGATAACTGCGTGATGACATCGTCCACGAGACCGTCGGCAAATACCTGGGTCTCGTTGCTGCCATCCAGGTTGACGAAGGGCAGCACGGCGAACGAGTTCTCGACGACGGGCGGCATGCGAACCTCGAGGGGTGTTGCAGGCGAATCGGCAACGTGTGCCTCGGGCAGGCCGAACCTCTGGTCATAGAGATAGACGCCGACCGCGGCCACGGCCAGTGCGCCGACGACCGAGAGATAGGTGCGGCTGAAACGGCGCCGGCGCGAGGCGGCTACGGAGAGCGGGTCCAGGATCGCACGCCCGTCACGAAACTCCAGGAACCAGGAGAGAACGATAGCGATCGGAAATCCCGCAATAACGAGAGCGGTAACGAAGGTCGCTGCCCATTCCGGGAAATGCAATTGATCGAAGACGATGTCCGCGACCTGGATGAGCAACCAGCCCACGACCAGGTATGCGAGTGCGGTTTCGATGACGCCACGCTGCTTGAGGTTTTCGAAAAGTCCGATGTCGTCGAGCTTCGTATTGTCTCCCGCCCCGATGACGATGGTCGATGTGTCGATATCCTCGATTCGGGGCTCGACGATAAGCCGATAACCGCGCTTGGGCACGGTCTGGATGAAAACAGGATTGTCGACGTGGTCGTCGAGCGCGTGGCGAATTTCGCTGACAGCGTGGCTGAGTGCTTCGCTACTGCCCTGGCCGGGGCCCCAGACCTGTTCGACAAGCCTGTCGCGCGGGATCAGCACGCCAGGCTCCCTGGCCAGGCATAACAACACCGCCACCGCCTTTGGCGGCAGGTGTCTGGATTCGGCTTGGCCCAGGACCTGGCCTTTCAGGGGTTCTACGAAACGGTCCCCAAGGTAGAAGCCGTGCAAGAGGTTTGAATTTGGCATGCCACCCCTTCGACCCGCTTTTTCCAAGCATAGCATCCGTGAGGGGCGTTTGCGGTGGCCCCGGGGCCGGGCCTGGCTAGCGTTTTGCCTTCCGGGCCTTGCCGGGCCTGGCGCCGGCTTTGGGCCTGGCCGTGGCTTTCGCCTTGCTCCTGCGCACCGGCTTGTCCGGCCCGCCTGCCTTCGTGATCTTCATCGGCCGCCCACAGACCCGGACTTTCTTGAGGTCCATGAAAATATCGCGGGGCATGCCGACCGGCAGGTCGACGAGGCTGAAGTTCTGGTCGATTTCGATATGCCCGATGTGATCGCCATCGAGGCCGGCTTCATTGGCGATGGCGCCGACAATGTTGCCGGGCTTCACGCCGTGCTCGTGGCCGACTTCGATCCGGTAACGTTCCTTGTCGGAGTCAGGTTCCGGCAGCGCCTTGTCACGCGGCCTCTTGCCGTGTGGCTTATCTCGCTTGCCGCCGGCTGACTTCTCCTCGAAGCGCCGTTCCTTGCGCGCCTGGTCCGGCTTCAGCAGCAGCGGCTTGTCGCCGATGAGCAGCTGCGCGAGCGCCGCAGCGATATCGACCGCCGGAACATCGTGCTCGTTGCGGTACTGCTCGACCAGGTTTTGCATGAAGGCCAGCTCATCGAGTGCCAGCGTATCCGTGATCTTCTGCTTGAAATCGGCGATCCGCTTGTTGTTCACCGTCTCGGTCGTCGGCAGCTGGAGCTGCTCGATTTTCTGGCGCGTGGCGCGCTCGATGGTGCTCAGCATGCGTCGTTCGCGTGGCGCTACGAACAGGATCGCCTCGCCGGTGCGTCCGGCACGACCCGTTCTCCCGATGCGGTGAATATAGGCCTCGGCGTCGTAGGGTATGTCGTAGTTGATGACGTGGCTGATGCGATCGACGTCGAGACCGCGTGCGGCCACGTCGGTTGCCACCAGGATATCCAGCGAACCCCGCTTGAGCCGCTCAACCGTTTGCTCACGGTGCGCCTGTGCCATGTCGCCGTTCATCGCGGCGGCCCGATAGCCACGAGCTTCCAGTTTCTCGGCGAGCTCGGAGGTCGCGGTCTTGGTGCGCACGAACATCAGGATCGCATCAAAGGGTTCGACTTCGAGAATGCGCGTCAGCGCATCCAGTTTGTGAAAGCCGCTGACCTGCCAGTAGCGTTGCCGAATGGTCTCCGCTGTCGCCGTCTTCGCCTTGATCGAAATCTCGCGCGGCTTGTTGAGGTGGCGACGCGCAATGCGCTCGACCTCTTTGGGCATGGTCGCGGAGAACAGCGCCATCTGCCTGTCTTTCGGCGTCTGCTCCAGGATCCATGTAACCTCGTCGACGAAGCCCATGCGCAGCATCTCATCGGCTTCGTCCAGGACGAGCGCCTGGAGCTTTTCGAGCTTCAGTGTGCCCTTGCGCATGTGATCCATGACGCGTCCGGGCGTACCCACGACGACCTGCACGCCGCGGCGTAGCTGGCGGATCTGCCCGCCGTATTCCTGCCCGCCGTAAATGGGCAGAACGTGAAAGCCCTTGATGCGTGACGCATAGCGCTGGAACGCCTCGGCGACCTGGATGGCGAGTTCGCGTGTGGGCGTCAGGGTCATGATCTGCACGTGCTTGCTTTGCATATCCAGCCGCGAAAGCAACGGGAGTGCGAAGGCCGCGGTCTTGCCCGTACCGGTCGGCGCGTGGCCGAGGAGGTCGTGGCCGGCCAGGAGGTGCGGTACAGCCTGCGCCTGGATGGGCGAGGGCGTTTCGTAACCGATCTGGTCGAGAGCCTCGATCAGGGGGGCGGCAAGGTTCAACTCACGAAACGAGGGCGTTTCGGACGGGGGATTGCTCATGGGAAGGGCCAGCGAGGCGACGGGGCGCGAACTGTACCACTTACTCCGACATTTCCCATATTTTCGTTGAGCGCACGCCGGAGGCGGAGAATATCAGCAGCGGTCTCTCCAGCCCTGCGCAGAGCTCCGCGAACGCAGTGGCGGTTTCCGGGCTGATGCGCCTCGACTCGAGCGGGAAATGCACGAACGTCATGCCGAGTTCCTCGGCGACCTTCGCGAGGTCGGCCGAGCGGGGCTGTCCCACGGTTTCGTTGTCCGGGCGGTTGTTCACGATGCTGCGAACATTTTGCTTTGCTGCGAGCTTGAGGTCTTCCTCGAACACCTGCCCGGAGACGTAGACCTGCGGTGCCAGCTCGAGCACCTTCATCTGCAAATAATCCTGCTTCAATGGTTCACCCCGGTCATTTGCGGCGCCAAACGCGCGAGTATACGCCTATAATCGCGCGGGTCATGCTTGCCCTCACCAACATCTCGCTGCGTCGCGGCCGCAAGGTCCTGATCGAAAACGCCAGCTTCCAGATTCATGCCGGGCAACGCATGGGCGTCATCGGCGCCAACGGCAGCGGCAAGTCGTCGATGTTCGCGATGCTGCTCGGCGAACTGGAACCGGACGACGGCGAGCTCGCGCTGGACCCGAAAGACGTCATCGCCCATGTCGCGCAAGAGAGCCCGCATGGCAGAGGCGCTGCCGTCGACTACGTGATGGATGGCGACCGGGAGCTGCGCGAGGTGCAGGCCGCGATTGCCGCGGGCGAGGCTGACGCGAACAAACCCGATCTGCATCTCCTCTACGAGCGCATGGAGGCGATCGACGGCTTCACGGCCGAGTCGCGTGCGTCACGACTGCTGCACGGCCTCGGTTTCGCGGCGGATGAGTACAGCAAGCCTGTCAGGGAGTTCTCCGGCGGCTGGCGCATGCGCCTCAATCTTGCGCGCGCCCTCATGTGCCGATCGGACATTCTTTTACTCGACGAGCCGACCAATCATCTCGACCTCCCCGCTATCCTCTGGCTCGAGCGCTGGTTGACGCGCTACGAGGGGATCCTGCTGGTCGTGTCGCACGACAGGGATTTTCTCGACCAGGTCTGCACGCGGATCGCCCATATAGAGAATGAATCGATCCACCTGTTCACCGGCAACTACAGCCAGTTCGAGACCCTGCGCGCCGAGCAGCTTGCGCAGCAACAGGCGATGTACGTTCGACAACAAAAAGAAATCAGGCACATACAAAGCTATGTCGATCGGTTTCGCTACAAGGCGTCGAAAGCGCGCCAGGCGCAGAGTCGCATCAAGATGCTCGAACGCATGGAGCAAATCGCGCCGGCGCACGTTGACTCCCCGTTTCGCTTTCATTTCATGGAGCCGAAAAAGCAGCCGCAGCATTTGCTCGGCCTCACCGATGCGCAGGTAGGCTACGGTGAAGTCGTCGTTCTCGACAACATCAACCTGCACCTCTCGGCCGGTGACCGCATCGGATTGCTGGGTGTAAACGGTGCCGGCAAGTCCACGC
>JAOUNK010000203.1 GCA_029881015.1 Gammaproteobacteria bacterium
GTGCCGTGAAGATGAGAATCGGGCCGGCAAAGACTTCGCGCAGTTCCCGGCAAATCGTCAGGCCATCGGTGCCGGGCAGCATCAGGTCCAGCAACACGACGCGCGGACGCACTTTTGCGAAATGGGGCAGGGCGTGGTCGCCGCGCGGTTCGACGGCAACTGTCAGCCCGTTTTGTTCAAAGTACTCCGCCGTAAGATCGGCGAGGCGCCGGTCGTCCTCCACGAGCAAAATGTCGACACTCTTCCTGCTCAATTAATATCCCAGACGTGGCGCGTACGGCGTTTGCGCCGGCGATCATCGGAGTCCATGCGCAGTACCTCGACGGTGAACTCGGCGAGGCGGCTGCCCGGATCGCTGCTCGTCATCCAGTAGCTGAAGTTCTCCCGTACGATGCGATCGTCGTGCAAGCGGCCCGCCCGGTCTTCGCTCCAGCAGTGAATCGGCGCCTCGCTGAAGTCGTTGTAGAGGCAATAGTAACCTGTCTCACCGCTTTGCCAAACGACGAGGAAGGACAGGTCGCAGGTCGGGTTGCGATTGTCGGTAATACAAAGCACGGGTTTGACCGTCAGTTGCATACCCGTATCCACCGGGTCCTGCGCCAGGGCAGGCGCGACAAGGACAAGAGCAAGTGCCGGGAACAGCCGCATCGCTTCAGAACCGGTACGCGAGGCCGGCGAAGAACCCCAGCACGTTGCGTTCATCCACGATCGGGCTGGCCGCCGCCTCATCGTTGATGCGCTCGTACTCCGTGACGAGCGAAACGCCCCAGTTACGTGACAGCTGGTAACCGAGCAGTAGTCGTGCCTGCCAGTTGATGCCGGCCGTGGCATCGTAACGTGCGACCACGATGCCTCCTTCCTCGGCGGTTACACCCCAGTAATAGTTGTTGAGGCGGGCGCTCTTGTAACTCACGCCAATCGACGGCTCTACGTACAGGCGTTGCTCGCGCCAGCCGTAGCTGTAGTTTGCGTAGAGCTCATAACCGTCGTGGGTACCGGACACATCGTGAAAGCCAGAGAGTTGCAACGCACCCCAGGAACCGCCGGCCAGCATCTCCAGGCCCAGTTCGACGGCGTAGTCCCGGTCCGGCACACTGAACGCGACCGCCTCGGACAGCGGTGCGCCGGTGAGGTCGAACGAGACAAAGCGCGTATCGGTGTTACCGAAAAATACCCGGTCGCTGTTGACGCGCGCTACGATGCTCGCGGTAAATAACGCATTGTCGGACAGGGTCAGGCCGAGGTCGCCATTGTCGAAGAACCAGTGATCGCCAAACCATGCGACGTCGAAATCAACGATGATGGGGATGTCGTCAGACTGGATGAGCGGGTTGGAGCGCAGGCCATAGCCCAGCGCCGCGCCCAGCCGCCAGCGCGACTCCGTGCCTTGTTCAGCTGCAGTGTCGGCCAGGCAGGGCGATGCACCGCAGACGAGCAGCATCAGCAGCAACTGGCGTATTCGTCGAATCATTCGGGACCACCTCCGGTCAGTGCGTCCGTATGCGGCAAGTGTCGCAAGGCCAGCCACAACGACTGGTATCAAAGGTGTATGCAAATTGTCGAAAAATGTAAAGCGCCGTCGCTACAAATTCTGACAATATTACGGAACATCTCCACAGACACCGGCGGGCATCGGGCCTAGGATTGCTCCATAAGGCCAAGAGGAGATGACGGGATGAAACGGTCAACAGCCACACTTTTCGCACTTTTTCTTCTGTCCATTACGGGCTGCAGCTCGTCGAGTTCGGGCGGCAATGACCCTGGAGGCCCGCAGCCAGCCGGTTTGCTGAGTGCAGTCTCGGATGTAGCGGCTTTCGAGGCCTCCATCAAGACGGCGCTGTCGCAGATGAGCAGTGCCGAGCAGCTCTCGGTCGCCGGCTCCGCGGCGGACGCCAACTTCACGGGCACCTATACGCAGGAGTTGAACGTCGACGAGTTCGATGCGGTTCGCTACGACGGCGAGCACCTGTTCGTCGCGCCGCGACGCTACTTTCACTGCTGCTTCATACTGGACGCCGCGCAGGCGGGCGCTAACGACCCCGGCGCCACTCCGGTGCGCTCGATCCGGATCCTTGCCACGGATCCTCTGAACGGCGAGGCAAACCTCGTAAGCAGTATTCCGCTCGAAGACGATGTGTCCGTGCAGGGCATGTACCTGCACGCCGACAAGATGTTCGCGCTCACGGGCGAGATGTTTTACGGCAACTTCGGTCAGCCCTGGGCCGAACTCGCGATCTGGGCGCCCGAGCGGCTCGGTTTCCGCGTCTACGACGTGACTGATATGGGCAATCCCGGGCTCGAGATCGAGGCCAGTATCGACGGCGTCTTTGTCGAGAGCCGGCGCATCGGCAATACGGTCTACATTGTCAGCCGGTACACCCCGTGGATCGAGGGTCTGCACTACTACGTGACGACGCCCGAACAGCAGGCCGAGAACCGCGCGCTGCTGGCAGGCGTCACACTCGACGACCTGTTGCCGAAGATCACCGTTGCCGGTGAAACACGGACACTGGTCTCGCCACAAAGCTGTTACGTTACCACCAACGACGGTACGAGCGACTACGCGGTCATCACGAGTGTTACCGCGGTGCCGATCGACAATCCGGCAAACTTCACGACCACGTGCTACAACGAGGACGCCTACGGCGTCTACGTCTCGGAGAACGCGCTGTATTTCGCCGAACATCGGCCGAACAGCGCGACGCAGGCGGACGTAACGCGCATCCACAAGTTTGCCCTGGCCGGCACGAGCATCGGCTACCGGGGTTCCGCGGATATCGATGGGACAGT
The DNA here is from genome assembly GCA_029881015.1 of Gammaproteobacteria bacterium. Lineage (GTDB taxonomy): Bacteria > Pseudomonadota > Gammaproteobacteria > Steroidobacterales > Woeseiaceae > UBA1847. The sequence goes on from JAOUNK010000203.1 coordinate 2,791, forward strand.
CTGGCGTGGTGGCCAGGCCGACTTCCGCATGAGTGAACACAACGGTGACCTGAGGCTGATCGCATCGCAGTTCGATTGGACGAACGTGGATTTCGTCGATCACAAGCTGTATATCCTGCGGGAGTCGAACTCACGGCCCGATCTCGAGATCGTATCGACGCTGCCGAACGCCAGCCGGCCGGCGGAAATCGGCAAGCCGAACGAAGCGCTCTACGGTGTCCGGTTCCTCGGCAACACGGCTTATGCCGTGACGTTCGAGCAGATCGATCCGCTGTACGCGATCGATCTATCGGACCCGGCTGACCCGTTTATCGCGGGCGAACTCGAGGTAACGGGATTCTCCGACTTCCTGCACCCCGTGACGGACGACCTGCTGCTCGGACTGGGTCGCGATGCGAATGGTGGCGTCAAACTGGAGTTGTTTGACGTATCGAACATCGCTCAGCCATTGTCACGCGGCAGTGCCACGATCGGTGGCCTCGGTTCCTACAGCGAAGCAAGGCACGATCGTCATGCCTTCACCTACCAGGCCGACGTGAATGGCCGCGATCGCTTCACGATCCCGGCGGATGTGTACGCGACGGACGGCAGTTACGAGTACGAGGGTTCCGCGTTGTATCTCTTCGAGATTCTCGACAAGACCCTGCCGGCGCTCGCAACGCTGAACAGCGTCGGCGCGATTGAACCGCCGCAGTTCGGCCCCAGCGCGCCTGTCTGGGTAGAACGTAGCCGGGCGTTCGTTCACGATGACACCGTGTACTACGTTCGTGACGAGGAGGTCTGGTCGGCAAACTGGGGTGCCCCGGCAATCGTACAGGGGCCGTTCTAAGTAAAACGGCACCTTGCGGAGCCGTCCGGCCAGGCCGGGCAGCCTGCGGCATCATCAAAAGCGTCCATTGAGGGAGTGCTGATGATGAGCAGCCGCAGGCTGCGAGCCTTAATTCCGCTGTCGTTCTTGCTGCTGATAACCGCCTGTTGCATTGGTGGCGGGTCCGGTTCCGGCTCACTACCTGTTGTCGCTCCGCCGCCGCCACCGACGTCGGCTGTTTTGAGCAGCGACGCGACGGCGGGCCGCCCCTGCATGACGCGATCCACTGGAGTCGATAGGGAGGACGGGCAGGACCAGAAGGGCTTGACTTAGTGTCTAAACAACACTATAGTTCGTGTCAAGTTAACACGAAGAGTCCGTCATGCCTTACACTTACGACTACCCGCATCCCGCCGTCTCGGTCGACATCGCGATCTTCACGATCCGCAACGACGAGCTCAATGTGCTGCTCATCAAGCGCGCCGAGGCGCCGTTCCGGGGGGAGTGGGCGCTGCCGGGTGGCTTCGTGCAGATGCAGGAGAGCCTCGGCGCGGCAGCCGAACGAGAATTACTTGAAGAAACAGGGGTTTCTGGTGTTTATCTCGAACAGTTGTACACGTTCGGGCAGCCGGACAGAGACCCGCGCGAGCGTGTAATCACGGTCGCGTACTACGCACTGATCCCGTCTGACCAGGTCGAGCTGCGCGCCGCAAGCGATGCGGAGGGCGTTGGCTGGTTCAGCGTCGAGAGGCTGCCCGAGCTCGCATTCGATCACCCGGAAATCCTCGAAACGGCCATGGATCGCCTGGCCGCCAAGGTCGAATACTCGACCATCGCGCTGCAGCTCATGCCGGCCGCGTTCACGCTGACCGAGCTCCAGAACCTTTACGAGCAGGTGCGCCGCGAGCCCATCGACAAGCGTAATTTCCGGAAAAAGATTCTCGCGCTCGACGTCATTGAAGCCACTGGCGAGGAGCGACGGGAAGGACCTCATCGTCCCGCGAAACTGTATCGGGTTATCGATCGTTCGCGTGTCGACGTCATCAAGTAGTGCAAGGAGGTGCATCATGATGATCAACTATTACAAAGGCGAGCCCAACATCTACACAATCTGCTCACGCAACGGCAAGGTCGTTCGCCATGGGGCAGGGATCAACTTCTGGTTCTCGCCGCTCACGAGCACGATTGCCCTGGTGCCGCTGGCGAGCCGCGAGTCGCAGTTTATCTTTAACGAGACGACCGTCGACTTCCAGGAGGTCTCGATACAGGGCTCGCTAAGCTACCGGTTGAGCGAGCCGCTGGACATCGCGAAGCGTCTCGACTTCACGATCGATCCGAAGAAGGCGCGTTACAAGAGCGAAGACCCGGCGCAGCTCGTGCAGCGTGTTGTGAACAACGTCCAGGCGCACGTTCGCAACGTCGTCAGCCAGTTGCCGCTGGAGCAGGCGCTGACCGATGTGAAGAACCTGTCGTCCGCAGTGTTTCTCAATGTCGTGAAGTCGCCTGAGCTGGCCGGGCTCGGCATCGTCCTCGAGAGCCTGCACTTTACCGCCGTGAGAACGACGCCCGAGATGCAAAAGGCACTCGAGGCCGACTATCGCGAGAGCCTTCACAAGCGGGCCGACCAGGCCATCTACGATCGGCGCCATGCGGCGGTCGAGGAGGAGCGAAAGATCCGCGAGTCGGAGATGAACACGGATATCGAGCTCGAGAACCGTCGCAAGGATCTCGTGGACACGCAGGCAAGGAACAGCCTGACATTGGCCGAGGCCGAGGCGAAGGCCGAGGAGCTCAAGCTGTCGCCATTCGGTGACCTGCCGCCGCAGGCACTGGTCGGACTGGCGCTCAGGGAATGGGCGGCCAACGCGGGCAATATCGACAACCTGAGCATCACACCGGACCTGCTCACGAAAGTCGTGTCCTACGTCGCGGAAGCCAGGGAGTAGGGCAATGAGGACAGGGACGTCCGGAGCGCGCTATGAGAACGTGGTGATTGTCACCCGTCCAACGGAACTGGACGAGCTCATAGCGCGCTTCAACACCGAGGCACAGGCGAAGTTCTACCTGACCCAGGCCGGGCAGTCGTTCGATCGAATTCGGCGGGCGCACGAATCGCACTACCGCACGCTGACGGAAGTGCGGAAGGCGATCCCGCCGTCGACCAAGCACCAGGTGGTGAGCCGCGAGCTGTTGCCGATGTTCACGTTCGGCGATGACGACCTGGTCGTGACCGTCGGCCAGGATGGGCTGGTATCCAACACGGCAAAGTACCTGGGGTCGCAGCCCATTCTCGCGGTCAACCCGGACCCCGCTTTATTCGACGGCGTGCTTCTGCCGTTTACGGCACAGAGTGTCGGTGACTACCTGAACCGGGCACTCAAGGGTGAGCACGTCATCAAGGCCGTCACGATGGCATTGGCCAGACTCGCGGACGGCCAGGCGTTGCTGGCGTTCAACGATTTTTTTATCGGCGCGAACTCGCACGTCTCCGCACGTTACGAAATCGAAGTGGCGGGGCAGCGTGAAAACCAGTCGTCGAGCGGCATCATCGTGTCCACGGGCGCAGGGTCGACGGGCTG
>JAOUNK010000204.1 GCA_029881015.1 Gammaproteobacteria bacterium
ATCGCACTGGAGAAGGCCCACATAGATATCGTCGGTGGTGAAGAGCACTTCTTCGATAACTTTGCCAAGTCGCTGTCGATCGGTAAGGCCGTCGATGGTCTGGCCGAGAAGAGCGGCGTAATCCAGGCGCTGCTAGCGAAGATCCCTTCGCTGAGCGTCGACGAGAACAGCAAGAGTGATGGGGCAGAGGCCTGAGCCGAAACCTGGTTTCGACGGCGGGTGCGGCCGAGGAAAAGGGCAAGAAGGGACTGAATGATGTCAGATGAGAGCCAGACCAGCAGCATCGTAGACGCCGCTGTCGCAGAGGGCAGTGCCTACGAAGTCATCCGCAAGCGGCTAGTCGACCAAGGCGAAATTCTTTTTGCCAAGACCAGCGCTCTTAATACCGCGCGCGCGGAAGAGTTTGGGTCTACCGAGATGGAGGTTCTTGGGCGAACGCGGGTCCGCACCGAGAATAACTGTCGCGGGCGGGATATCGTCCAGGTCGGGGAGTTGCTCTTATTCGGCTACAACGTCTTCATTGGACTGAAGAAGACAACTCGAGTTGAAGACGTGTTCGCTCTCTATCGTTTGCAAGCTGCTGACGACAAGTACTCAATGGAGCCCGTGTCGCTCGAAGACAGCTTTCTGGCAGACAAGCGGTTTCGGGCAGATTTCGATGAGCTATATCACTACTATAAAGAAACGCGCCTTATTCAACTGATGAAGGCCAACGGAAAGCTTCTCGCGGGCTTTCAGATTGGCGAACGACTTGATGACACGAGGGTTTTTCGGTGGGCTGTGTCAGAGGATGGCGGCGACGTCTCCTACATCGATAACCGTGGCGAGCGAGACCTCGAGTTGCCGCAGCCGTATGACTTCGAGTGGGTAAGAGCGGAGCGAGAGGATGTCGTTCATGGACGCTTTCCGCACATCAGCCTGGATGATGAGGTATTCATCGAGACGATCAACGGCGACCTCACGATCAAGGTGGAGAACAACACAGAAGATGGGGAAGGTGTCTATTCAGAGCCGGTTGAAGATGTAACTCAGTCATTGGACGACGCAGAAATTGCCTATGCTCGAATCGGTGATCTGATCCTCATTAAGGTTCTGCCGTACAAAGAGCGGAAGTGGCGACACCTGGTATTCAACCGACGCACACAAAGTGTCGTGCGAATTGACGAAATTGGCAACTCCTGCGTTCAGCTTCCAGAGGATCACGGGATCATCTTCCCCGGTGGCTACTATCTGGAGTCGGGCGACTATAAAATGTTCGGCACAGATGTTACCGGTTTCAAGTTCAAGCGAAAGATCCGGTCGCCGATCGGCGAAGATGTCCTTTACGTCTTCTACGAACCCGTAGAGGGCCGAAAGGCGCTGCTCTCCTACAACCTGATTGAGAAGTCCCTGCAGAACCCAATAATCAGCAATGGTTACGCATTGGCGGAGAACGGCCAGGTCGTCGTCTTCAACGCCGACCCTGAGCCCACGCGAGTGCATCCAATGCAGATCTGGAAGACGCCGTACGTACATGACGAGTATGCTGCGGCGATTCCGACCAAGCGGTCCTTCTACGCGAACATAGGAAACGCTGAACTCGTGCGCGGAGTTTCGGACTTGTTCAGCCTGCATCGTGCGATTCGGACAGAAACCGTTTCGGTTGGCCACTATGAGAAGTTGCTCAAGACCGCGGACCGGCTGTTTGACGATCACTTCTGGATTTCGGAGGAGGCGACCGGCGGCATTGGCGAAACCGTCCGGAGCATCAATGAAACGGTAGAGCTTATTGTCGACGAGTTCGAAAAAGTCGAGAGCATCCAGCGGCAGTCCGCAGCCGCGGTGCGAGAAGCGATCTCCGCACACACGAAGATCATTGCGACATCCGAGTCAGCAGCGTTTCGGGCCGTTGAGGAGTTTGTCTCTGCGCTTGATCGTATACGAAAACAGCGAGGACACCTGGCAACTATTCGCGAGTATCGCTATATCGACACCGAGCAGATCGATGCGATGGATGCGGAGTTGGTTGAACTCAACGCGGTAGTGGGTGCGCGTACTGCGGAGTTTCTCGCCGACGAGAACTCGCTGGACTCTTACATTGAAGACATCGACAAGATCAGGTCGGAAATCGGCCAGCTCGAAACGGTTGCCGCGGTAGAGCCAAGGCTCCAATCACTGGAAGAGATTGCCTCTGGACTGGATCTGCTATCCGAGCTCACCGCAACGCTGAAGATTGACGATGCCACTGTGCAGACTCGAATCACAAGCTCGATCTCCAGCGTCTACTCCAGGCTCAATCAAAGCCGCGCCCTTGGGCGTCAACACAAAGAGAAACTCTCGTCGACGGAAACGGTTGAACAGTTCGCCGCACAATTGGAACTGTTCTCGCAAACCATCATCAGTGCGCTGGGACTTGCGACAACACCGATGCGATGCGACGAACAACTGTCGAAACTCCTGATTCACCTGGAGGAAATGGAGAGCCGCTTCGGCGGACAGGAGCAGTTCCTCAATGAGATCATGTCCAAGCGGGATGAGGTGCACGACACGCTCGAGTCACATAAGCAACGGTTACTGGATGCGCAAAACACTCGGGCGCAGACGCTGTCCGATGCCGTCAATAGGATGCTCGACAATGTTGAGAAGCGTGCCAACCGGTTCGAGACGAATGACGAACTGAATACCTACCTGGCGTCTGATGCGTTGGTGCTGAAGATCCGCGACCTCGTTGGCCAGCTGCGCGAGCTTGATAGTGCTGTCAAAGCAGACGATGCCGAAGCGCGCCTCAAGATGATTCGGGATCAGGCCCTGCGTTCCCTTCGCGACAAGGCCGATCTGTATGCCGATGGCGGTGACGTTATCAAGCTTGGCCCTCGCCATCGCTTCAGTGTCAGCAAAGAAGAACTCGACCTGACGATAATTCCACGCAACGAAGGGCTTGCGCTGCATCTTGTAGGCACCCAGTACTTCGAACGTATCCAGGAGCCTGAGCTTGATGCGCTGAAGCCATTTTGGGGCCTTGCGATTGAGTCAGAGTCCGAAGATGTGCCTCGGGCCGAGTATCTTGCCTACTGCATTATCGAGGCCGCACGAAAAGGTACGGACAGTCTCGATTGGCAATCCCTGACGGCCGCGGTGAGCAAAAAGGCCACGCTTGAAAAGCTCGTGCAGGAATTTTCCGCGCCACGATATCGAGACGGTTACGAACGCGGGGTCCATGATGCGGACGCCTGCTCCCTGCTACGGAAGTTGGTGCCGGCAATCGATGGCGCCGATCTTCTTCGGTTTGACCCCGAGAGCCGTGGTTTCGCGCAGCTCGTATGGGCGAACATCAACACCGCCGACGATGCCGCGCAAGGGTCTGAACAACAGAAGACCCTGGTGGAAAGAGCCCAGTCAGCCCAATGCATGCATGAAGTCTTTGGCAATCTACGCGGCCTCGAACTGATCGAAGAGGAACTCGGCGGCTATGTGTCTTCGTTTATCGAGCAATATGCCTTCGACATCGAGACCAGCGTAAGCAATCGTGCTGTCAGGTATCTTGTTTCCGAACTGGGCCGGGAGACTGTTGCTTTTATTGGGACCAGTCAGGCTACGAAACTGCTAGGCGTATTCAAGAAATCAGTCAGGCCGGAAGTCCACGCAGAACTGCAACGATCTGTTGCGAATTTGGCCGGCGCACCCGACGAGCAGTGGAAACTTGTGAAAGCCTGGCTCAACGCGATGCTGGAGTCGTCGGGTGACACGCAAATGCGTCACTACGTGCCTGAGGCAGCGGCGCAGCTGATTACCGGTCGACAGCTTGCACGGCGGAAGTCCAGCTTTGACGCCGAAATCTCGATCGACGGACTGTTTAGCGAACACGGTAGTATCGTCGGTGGCACGCTGGAGTTCTCGCTGGATTCATTTCTGAACCGGCTGCACGATCACACGAACCGGGTTGTCCCAAGCTACCGCAGGTATCGAAGGCTTCGCCGGGATATCGCAGAACGCAGCCGTGAAGAGCTACAATTGGACGAGTTCAAGCCCAGGCCGCTGAGCTCGTTCGTGCGAAACAAGCTCATAAACGATGCCTATTTGCCACTCATTGGCGACAACCTGGCGAAACAGATTGGCACGGCCGGTGACACCAGGCGCTCGGACCTGAGTGGCTTGCTGATGATGATTTCCCCGCCGGGCTACGGCAAGACTACGCTTATGGAATACGTCGCCAGTCGGCTTGGACTTACCTTCATGAAGGTCAATTGCCCTGCGCTGGGCCACGATGTGGATTCGCTGGATCCTGCAAACGCGCCTAACGCAACAGCGAAACGAGAGCTGGAGAAGGTCAACCTCGCGTTTGAGATGGGCGACAACGTGATGCTATACCTGGACGACATACAACACTGCGCTGCAGGCTTCCTGCAGCGGTTTATCTCACTATGTGATTCGACGCGCCGGGTTGAAGGCGTGTGGAAGGGAAGGACACGGACCTATGACCTTCGCGGGCGCAAGTTCTGTGTCGTCATGGCCGGCAACCCCTACACAGAGTCTGGCGAAACGTTCAAAGTACCGGACATGCTCGCGAACCGGGCCGATATCTACAATCTCGGTGACATCTTGAGCGGCAAAGAACGGCAGTTCGAGCTCAGCTACCTCGAGAATTGTCTGACCTCGAACGCCGTTCTCGCACCGCTGGCCACTCGCGACATGGACGATGTCTATAAGTTCATCGATGGCGCAAAGGGGCACGCCGTGGCATCGACGGAGTTGTCGCACGCATACAGCAGCGCCGAGATCTCCGAGATTACTCGCCTGTTCGGGCGACTCCTGCTCGTTCAGGACGTCGTGCTGAAGGTAAACCAACAGTACATAGCGTCGGCGGCCCAGGAAGACAAATACCGTGTGGAACCCAGATTCCTGTTGCAAGGCAGCTATCGAAACATGAACAAGCTCGCCGAGAAAGTGTCCGCTGTGATGAGCGATACGGAGTTGCAACAACTGATCGACGACCATTATCGTGGCGAAGCGCAATTGCTGACCCAGGGAACGGAGGCGAACCTCCTCAAGCTTGCAGAACTTCGCGGTATGCTTGACGATGACCAGGCCGCGCGATGGGCGCAGATCAAGAAAGACTTTCTGCGCAACAAGTCCTTTGGCGGGGATGAGGCGGACGCAGGGCAACGAATTGCGGCGCAACTGGCCGATCTTGTGGAAGGCCTCTCAACACTGGGTTCAGAACTTAAGCCGAATGGAGCAGCAGAAATGGACCGCAAGGCTCGGGCGAGTTCTGCCAAGTTGATCAGCCGCTCACTCGAGAAACTGGGCGAAGCAGTCTCCAACCAGAAGACGACGGTATCTGTCACCAATAAGCCGTCAAAGGAATTTGCGGATACGCTTTCAGCCTTGAACGAAACGATTCGACATACGTTGTTTCCACTCGTACGAAGCATGGACAAGCGGATTGCCTTGGACATCGCGGCTCGTGACAAGCTGCGCAAGCTTGCCCAGGACGTCGAAGCGTTGAAGAAAGGAGACCTCTCGGAGTGACAGCGCGATAGCTGCGTACACGACTTGATCCAGCAGCCGAGAGCGGTAGTCCACCAGGAAGCAGAGTGAGCGGCTGCTTTACTTCGCGTTCTAGCCGGTCAGGTTTCTTGAGTTATGATGACGGCTTGTGAAGCAGCCCGTCAACCATTGAAGGCCGCCAAACCCCAATGAAACGTATTGTTCGTGTTGCCTTAGCAGTAATCCTAATAACGTTGGCCACGTCCTTTGCTTACGTCGCATTCTTCATCGAATACGAAGGAACAGTGGTTCAAGGCGATTTTCGAGATATTCACATCGGATCGAGTAAATCTGATGTTATTGATCGCATCCAAGACTCGGAAGAAAACCACTCCATTACGTTAAGAATCTCCGGATACTATGATTCGGAAGGGGAATACCAATTTGTAGGCGCTCCTGCGAAGAAGCTCCTTACCGAGTCGGGTGTGATAGAGGGTCTCTACGCATCGGACCGATGGGTGCTTTTCTCGTCATCGGTACTCGGCGAAGGTATGACGCTTGAGTTTACGGACGACAGATTGAATAGGATCAAATTTATTAGGGCTCCATTAGATCCGTGAATGGCTGCTTGTGGCCGCTCTGCGACAGTTGCCCACGTTGCTTGGCGACTTCCGCTTTGCGCACGAAAGCAGTCGGTGGTTGAATTTGC
>JAOUNK010000205.1 GCA_029881015.1 Gammaproteobacteria bacterium
CGACGCCCTGCACGGCTGGAGCGGCAATGACGTTCTGACCGGAGGGTCGGGTGATGACCGCTTGAATGGCAATTCTGGCAACGACTGGCTCGATGGCGGGTCGGGCAACGACACGCTGATTGGTGGCACTGGGGCGGATACCCTTGATGGAGGAAGCGGTTCTGATACGGCGGCATACTCCGGGTCCTCGTCGGGTGTGACGATTGACCTTCGTGGTCCCGGCCTCGCTGGCTGGTGGGGTGTTTCCGGCGGTGATGCTGCAGGCGACACCCTGGTGAGGATCGAGAACCTGCTCGGCACCGACCACAACGACACATTTGTCGGAGATTCCGGCAACAACATGCTTGACGGCGGCAATGGGAACGACGCCCTGCACGGCTGGAGCGGCAATGACGTTCTGACCGGAGGGTCGGGTGATGACCGCTTGAATGGCAATTCTGGCAACGACTGGCTCGATGGCGGGTCGGGCAACGACACGCTGATTGGTGGCGCCGGAAACGATGTGTTCATCTTCGCGACCGCGGCCGAGGTTGGGATTGGTGGAACAAGGGACAACATTGTTGACTTTACTCTCAACGAGGATCTGCTCGACTTCACTGCCATGGGGTTAGACGGGAATAGCCTGCTTTTCGGTGTGGGAACTGCTTTCTCTGCCACAGGTGCAGGAGAAATACGCGTTAGCAGCCTAAGTGGCGGCAACACAACGCTCGAAGGTGATGTCAATGGCGACGGTATCGCCGATTTCGAACTGTTCCTCGCAGGGCTAACGACCCCGAGCAACGTGATGTTCGTTTAGCGTTTCGTGTCAAACCTGTATCTGTTGATTTACACGCAGAAGTGAGCCGAGTTTTCCATCAAGAGGGCATTGTTGCTGCTGTGATCCCTGAAGACGTCCTCGTTTTTGGTTAGAGTTTTCCGTTAGATTTTCCCTGGCTGGGAGATGAGCGGAAACGCATGAAGGCATCGAAGTTCACGGACGCGCAGAAGGCGTTCATCATCAAGCAGGGCGAGGAAGGCACGACGGTTGCTGAGATCTGCCGCAAGGCGGGGATCAGCTCGGCGACGTACTTCAATTGGAAGAAGAAGTACGCAGGTATGCTGCCGACAGACATGAAGCGGTGGCGGGAACTGGAAGACGAGAATTCCCGACTCAAGAAGATCGTGGCGGAATTGGTGCTGGACAAGGAAATGCTTCAGGATGTTTTGAAGCGAAAGCTTTAAGGCCTGCTCGGAAACGAACGCTGGTTGACGAGATCAGAACTGATTGGCGGGTGTCGATCCGGAGGGCTTGCGCGCTCATCCGGTTCGATCCCCGGACGTATCGGTACAGGTTCCGCCGACCCGACCAGGCCGCGATAGAACAGCGGATCAAGGAGATTTGTCAGACGCGCGTGCGGTTTGGGTATCGGCGCGTGCATGTGCTGCTGCGACGCGAGGGGTGGGACCTCAATGCCAAGAAGACTTATAGGATTTACAAGGAGTTGGGCATGCAGTTGCGCAACAAGACACCCAAGCGCCGGGTAAAGGCGAAGCTAAGAGAAGACCGCAAAGAAGCGGTCCGCCCTAACGACGTTTGGGCAATGGATTTTGTGCATGATCAGCTCGCTTCTGGCCGAAAGATCCGCATTCTGACAGCAGTCGACACCTTCTCGCGGTACATTCCGGTACTGGAGGCGCGGTTCAGCTATAAGGGAGAAGACGTGGTCACAACGCTGGACAGGGTGTGCCGTCAGATCGGCTATCATAGGCGCCGTCAGCGGTCACCGTGCCGATTTGCTCGTCTTCCGGGATCTGCCCAAGGAGGTCCGGTAGCACGGGACTATCGCCATCACGGCTGGGCGTGAATTCCACGGCGCGGATGTCGGATGTGGCTGGGTCCATGGCAAGATGTACCTTGCGCCACTGGCGGCGGCCCTACGCCCCGTGTTTGCGCGCCTGCCATTCGCCGTCGCCGAGGAACTTGATCCCGGTACTGTCCACGAGCAGGTTCAACGGGCCATCCGCGCGGCGATAAGGGACCTGACCTGCCCCCCGGAAGTTCCCTCAGTCTGATGTAGAGTCTGCCCAACCTGAAGGAGCAGACGAGATGAGGAAAAGCCGTTTCACCGAAGCGCAGATTATCGGGATGATCAAAGAGCAGGAGGCTGGTTTGCCGACGGCGGAGCTGTGCCGGAAGCACGGCCTGAGCCCTGCGACGTTCTACAAACTGAAAGCCAAGTATGGCGGGATGGACCTGTCCGATGCCAAGCGGCTGAAGCAGCTCGAGGATGAGAACGCGAAGCTGAAGCGCCTGGTGGCAGATGTCATGCTCGACAACGTCGTGCTGAAGGATCTCCCGGGAAAGCCCTGACGACGCCGATGCAACGGTGGGACGCAGTGCTGCGGGCGATGCGGGATCATCCGATCTCTCAACGCCGGGTCTGCGTCCTGATCCCCTCTCGCACATGCAAAGCATGTGCTGCCGGGCAATGGGTGTCGATCCCAAGACCGTGCGGCGCAAGAGACCGCCCGATAACCCGGAGATCCGTCTGGAAATGAACAAGATTGCTGAGAAGCGGCGCCGGTTCGGCTATCGGCGCATTGGCGTCCTGCTGGAGCGCGTGGGCATGATTATGAACGAAAAGAAGCTTTACCGGATTTACCGGGAAGAGGGCCTGTCAGTGCGCCACCGTAGAGGCCGGAAACGGGCGCGAGGCAGCCGCACATCAATGCCAGTGCCGTTGCGCCCGAACCAGCGCTGGTCCTTGGACTTCCTGTCCGACACTTTCGGGGCCTGTCGCAAATTCCGCATCCTGGCGGTCAATGACGATTGCTGCCGCGAAAACCTATGCCTGGTCCCCGACACCAGCATCTCCGGAGCCAGGGTCGCACGGGAGTTGGATGCGCTGGTCCGGATCTATGGGAAACCCGCTTGTATAGTTTCCGACAACGGAACGGAGTTCACCAGCAAAGCGATCCTGAAATGGGCAAACGACAACAAGGTCGAGTGGCATTACATCGAGTCCTTCAACGGCAGCTTGCGCCCCTCTCGGCAGATTGCTCCGCAATCGCCTGCAGGGCAATGGACGAATGCCTCAACGAGGAAATCTTCGACAGCCTGGCCGACGCCCGCCGAACGCTGTCCCTCTGGCGCTACGATTACAACAACGTCAGGCCGCATTCATCGCTCGGCAATAAGACCCCCGCAGAAGCGCGCCGAGCGCTTGAGCTACTTGATGGAATCGCGCCCGGCGCGCTTGCCACACCCGAAACCGACGACTATCAAACCCAAGGACTCTCGTTATGACCAAGGGACGACCGGGGGGCAGGTCAGACCTGAACGGCCAGGGTTTTCTGCCTGCGGCACAGGGTGGAAAAGTCGGGCACCGACCAGTCAAGCCCCGCCAGCTTCAGCAGGCTCGCCACCATCCCGGCGGTCTGGCGCAAGGGAAGCTTGAACAGCACTTTGATTGACAGGCAGAACTGGATGGCCGCATCGGAAAAGACCGGCGGACGTCCGGGCCGACCGTCACGCGGCGCGCGCTAGGTCATGTCCTTATCGACCCAGATCAGCAGGTACCCCCGCTTCCGAAGCCGCGCGTTGTAGCTCGACCAGTTTGTCGTACGATAGCGGGCGGGAGATGGCTTGCTCATGGAGTGGGTCTAACGGCATGGATTCACAAAGTGAACCCTCCGTCGCCAGACTTCTGCAACAACGCCGATCGAGAGTAATTCTCGTGCTCGATTCTTACGAAATTAAAGCAGATCAACCGGGTCTTCTCCACAAAGTATGTAAGTTTGCGAGCATTGCCCCCTCCTAGAATCGAGTGTACTCAGAGATAAAGTTAACTCAAGCGGCAAAATGGAGATGACGCCAAACATTCTTGATCCGTTTAAAGAACAATTCTAAGAATAGAAGCCGATACTAACGAGTCTGGGATATCACTTTCCCTCCAATTGGAAATTTGAGTGACCGACACCCTTTCAGAGCATTCACCTTTGGTGAAACTACCGGTCGAAGCCGCCGTTTCGGCCTCTGACCTCATGCGACGACGCGGCTAGGCAACTGCTATGCCCGATAAACAAGAACATGTCCGTATCGTGATGGCCGTGTACAATGGTGCACTTTGCCTCTTGCCGCAGCTAGAAAGTATAGCACAGCAAAGCCATAGAAATTGGTCGATACTGATAAGTGACGATGGCTCAACTGACCACAGTTTGGAAATTATTGATGCGTTTAAGCACGATAATCCAACTCATCAAATAACCTGCGTTGGCGGTCCGAAACTGGGTTTTGCACAAAATTTTGTTTCGCTGCTGCGCCGTGCGCCTATTGATGAGAGTTATCTTGCTTTTTCGGATCAAGACGATGTCTGGCTCAACGATCGACTAGCCCGCGGGCTGGAGGCACTGAAACTTGTTGGACCGAACCGGCCCGCACTCTTTTGCAGCCGTACTTGGGTGACCGATGCCAATTTGGGACATCGACGGCTGTCAACATCCCGAAATCGTCCTCCGGGCTTTTTGAATGCTTTGGTTCAAAACATTGCCGCAGGCAACACTATACTTCTTAATCCTGCCGCGAGACAATTGGTATGTGCGGCCTCTCATGAGGTTGGAGATTTGGTGGCACATGACTGGTGGGTCTATCAAATTGTCTCTGGTGCCGGTGGGCAAGTGATTCACGACCCGACCCCAACAGTTCTATACCGCCAACATCCAAGCAATCAAATTGGCGCAAATGATGGTTTCCTTGCTTACGTGCGACGCATTGGTTTAGTTCTGGATAAAACCTATAGATCTTGGAACGCAGTTAACATCGCGGCACTGAACGCTTCAATACACCGGCTGACTGCGGAAAACCGTGAGATTTTAAAACAATTCTGTTTGATGCGCGAGGATAAATTGTGGCCGAGTTTGCGCCGACTTAGACAGATCGGACTGTACCGCCAGACCAGTGCAAGTACATCAATACTGTGGCTTGCGGCGGTTTTGAAACGTCTCTAAAGCGACGAACTTTGACCTGAGACCCTGAACTTCCTCCAAGATTTTGTAGAGTCCGTCCCAACCAGGAGACGGACGAATGGAGCGTTCACGATTCACTGAAGAACAGATCATCGGGATACTGCAGGAGCAGGAAGCCGGGATGAAGACGGCGGATGTCTGCCGCAAGCATGGCATCTCGGAAGCGACCTTCTACAAATACAAGGCCAAGTTCGGCGGCATGGACGTGTCGGATGCCCGCAAGCTGAAGGCTTTGGAAGACGAGAACGCCAAGCTGAAGAAGCTTTTGGCCGAGACGATGCTCGACAACGCCATGCTGAAGGATGTCGCCGCAAAAAAATGGTGACGCCCGGCGCGAAGCGGGAGGCTGCGGCTCACCTGTGCATGGTGCACGGCGTGAGCCAACGCCGGGCGTGCGAGGTTCTGAAGGTCGACCGGTCAAGCGTTCGATATCGCAGCATCCGGCCGGACGACGGGGATCTGCGTGAAGCCATGAAGACGGTCGCCGGTGAGCGCCGTCGTTTCGGCTACCGGCGCATCCATCTGATGCAGGAACGGCAAGGGATTGTCATGAACCTGAAGAAGCTGAGACGGCTTTACCGCGAGGAGAAGCTGCAAGTGCGCAAGCGTGGCGGCAGGAAGCGGGCTCTGGGCACCAGACGGCCGATGCTTCTGCCAAGCAGGGCAAACGAGCGATGGAGCCTCGATTTCGTGTCGGACGCTTTCACTGACGGGCGCCGCTTCCGGGTTCTGGCCGTGGTCGATGACTTCAGCCGGGAATGCCTGGTGCTGGTGGCAGATACCTCACTATCCGGCCTGCGGGTCACCCGCGAACTTGATGCCCTGATCCGCCTGCGTGGCAAGCCGACGATGGTAGTTTCCGACAACGGCACGGAACTGACCAGCATGGCCGTTCTCAAATGGTGTCAGGAAACGACTGTCAAGTGGCATTACATCCAGCCCGGCAAGCCCATGCAGAACGGCTTCGTCGAGAGCTTCAACGGCAGCTTCAGGGACGAATGCCTCAACGAGACGCTGTTTTCGTCACTCGCCGAGGCACGTTCCCAAATCACCGCATGGAAGGAGGACTACAACCGAAACAGGCCGCATTCATCCTTGGGCAATCTCACGCCCAGCGAATTTGCCATGAAAATGGCGTTGAAAAAAAGGCAG
>JAOUNK010000206.1 GCA_029881015.1 Gammaproteobacteria bacterium
GTCTCGGTGACGATCTCGATACCGCCGCCCGCCGCCATCTTCTTCATCATCTCGATCTTCGGGCCCATCATGCGCTCCATCATCTCGCGCTGCGCTTGCGGCATGCTGGCGAGTTGCTTCTCCATCTCGGCCATCTGCTTCTCGGCTTCCTGCAGCTGTTTCTGCTGCTCCGCATCGATGACACCGTTCATCGTCATTACCTGGTGGTATGACTCATAGAGGTTGCTGCCGGCCACCCGCCGATAGTCCGAATCGACCTTTTCCATGACGACGGGACGCGTACCGTCCGGCCCCGTCGCTGTGCCGTGGATCAGCATTTTCAGCGGCACGTAGTCTGTTGTGTCGACCCAGATTTCAAACGTCTCGAAGTCTATTGTCTGGTCGCCTGTTTCCTGCTGGAAATCGACATTGTCGGCCTTGATATGAAACCCCTTGCGGTCGCCAACGGCCTCGGTACCGAGGTAACGGGCCGTTTGCGCCATTTCGAGGATATCGTCGAAATCAACGATGTTGCCGTCGCCCGAGGATGCGTCCATGCCTGCGTATCCTGTTCGCGGTACAACACGAAAGGACGTCTCGTCGACGCGGATATAGTCCAGCACAATCTTTGTGCCGGCCACGTTCTGCTCGACGGTGTAGTTGTCCACACCCTTCCAGCGCTCGAGCTGCATCTCGCGCGCCTTGGCGATTATGGACTCCGCGTCCTGTGCGTGGGCGCTCACCGAAAACAGCAAGCTCACGATCACTGTCAGAAAGATTTCAGTCTTACGCATGAATCAACCCTCCGGAAAACCCAAACGCGACGCCCTGTCGACTAGCGCTTCATCGCCTCGAAGAACTGTGCGTTGGTCTTGGTGTCCTGCAGCTTGTTCAACAGGAATTCTATCGCGGCAAGCTCGTCCATAGGATGCAACACCTTGCGAAGAATCCACATCTTCTGCAGCTCGTCGTCCTCGGTCAGCAACTCTTCCTTGCGGGTGCCCGAGCGGTTGATGTTGATCGCCGGGAAGACCCGCTTCTCGGCAATGCGGCGATCCAGGTGGATCTCCATGTTGCCTGTGCCCTTGAATTCCTCGTAAATCACTTCGTCCATCTTGGAACCCGTGTCGACGAGCGCGGTGGCGAGAATCGTCAGGCTGCCGCCTTCCTCGATGTTGCGCGCAGCGCCGAAGAAACGCTTCGGCCGATGCAGTGCATTGGCATCAACGCCACCGGTCAGGACCTTGCCGGAGCTCGGCACGACCGTGTTGTACGCGCGCGCGAGACGCGTGATCGAGTCGAGCAGAATAACCACGTCGCGCTTGTGCTCGACGAGGCGCTTCGCCTTCTCGATGACCATGTCCGCCACCTGTACGTGGCGGCTGGCCGGCTCATCGAAGGTCGATGAGACCACTTCACCGCGCACCGTGCGCGTCATCTCCGTGACTTCCTCCGGGCGCTCGTCGATGAGCAGCACCATGAGGTCGACTTCGGGATTGTTGGCGCAAATAGCCGAGGCGATGTTCTGCAACAGCATCGTCTTACCGGCTTTCGGCGGCGATACGATCAGGCCACGCTGCCCTTTACCGATCGGCGCCACCATGTCGATGATGCGTGCCGTAAGGTCCTCGGTACTGCCGTTGCCCTGTTCCAGGACCAGGCGGTCCTTCGGAAACAGCGGCGTCAGGTTTTCGAAGAGAACCTTGGTGCGGGCATTTTCCGGCGCATCGTGGTTGATCTGGCCAACCTTGAGCAGCGCGAAATAACGCTCGCCTTCCTTCGGCGGCCGAATCAGCCCTGAAACGGTGTCACCGGTTCGCAGATTGAAACGGCGGATCTGGCTCGGGCTGACGTAGATATCATCCGGCCCGGCGAGATACGAACTGTCCGCTGACCGCAGGAAGCCGAAGCCGTCCTGCAAGATCTCGAGAACGCCATCGCCGTAGATATCTTCGCCCAGATCGGCGTGCGCTTTGAGGATCGAGAAGATCATGTCTTGCTTGCGCGACCGCGCCATGTTCTCGATGCCAAGGGTCTCGCCGAGTTCAACAAGCGCGGCGGCCGGACGGGTTTTGAGCTCCGTCAGGTTCATCACGTTCTTGCTGGCCTCGAGTTGCTCGGGCGGAATTACCTCAAGGCTGCCCTCGTCGTCCGGATAGATGTCCGGTGACGGGCGGCGGCGCCTGCGGCGATTCGGATTTCCCTTCCCTTTGTTGCCCGAATTTTTAGCCGGGCGAGTGTTATTTGAAGTACCCAAGTACCCTCTCACAGATTAGTGTCCAGAAACTCTTCGAGCTGACGCATCGGCATCGCGCCCATCAATTGCGCCTGTACGGCGCCATCCTTAAACAGGATCAACGTTGGAATGCTGCGAATGCCGAACTTCTGGGCAACGTTCGGGTTCTCGTCAACATTGAGCTTGACGACGTCAAGCTTTTCCTCGTATTTGTCGGCAACCTGATCGAGCAACGGCGCGATCATTTTGCATGGGCCACACCATTCGGCCCAGAAATCAAGCAGTACTGCTTTGCTGTTTTGTAAAACGTCGGCATCGAATGCCGCATCTGAGGTGTGCACAATCTTGTCGCTCACCGGCTAACTCCTTCAAAAAAATATCTCGTTTGGGTGTGGAATTGCCCGTTGCAAGCCAGGCTTAGGAACGAACATTTCGAAAACGGGTGACGCTGCCTTGTCTATCAGGCAATATGTCGCAGCTCTACTGCCGATGAATTCCGGTTTTTTGTCCGGTTTATTTCTGTATCGTTGGAAGCGAAACTGGCGGGTGCGACGAGTGTCGCGTCGAATTAAAGCCAATTTGACCGTTTCGCGAGCCATATTGCAAGTATTTAACGCATTTTTTCCGGTTCTAATTCTATGTCCGAAGACCACCTGAGCGAACTTCGATTCGACTCGCTCGAACTCCATGAGTCCATCCAAGCGGGCATTCGCGACGCCGGCTTCGAATTCTGCACTCCCATCCAGGCCAGTACCCTGCCGATTGCGCTGAAACCCGGCGACGTAGCCGGACAGGCCCAGACGGGTACCGGCAAGACTGCCGCGTTCCTGATTGCGGCCTATCAGCGCCTGATGACGTCTACGGTCGACACGGGAAAGACCCGGCAGCCGCGGGTCTTCGCCCTGGCGCCGACCCGTGAGCTCGCGGTCCAGATCGCCAATGATGCCGAAATTCTCGGCAAGCACACGGGGCTCAGGATCGGCCTCGCGTTCGGCGGCACGGATTACGACAAGCAGCGCAAAGCGCTCGAGGACGGTGTCGACCTGCTGATCGGCACGCCCGGGCGCATCATCGATTATTACAAGCAAGGCGTATTCAAGCTGGACTTTGTCCAGGTCGCTATTCTTGATGAAGCTGACCGCATGTTCGACCTCGGCTTTATCAAGGACATTCGGTACCTGCTGCGCCGCCTGCCGCCACCGGACCAGCGGCTCAACATGCTGTTCTCGGCGACGTTGTCGCAACGGGTCATGGAGCTCGCCTATGAGCACATGAACGAACCCGAGCTGATTCGTATCGAACCCGACAAGGTCACGGCCGACCGCGTGCGCCAGGCGATCTACTATCCCGCGAACGAAGACAAGCTGCCGCTCCTGGTCGGCCTTGTGCGCGAGATCGGCGAAGTCCGCATCATGATTTTCGTCAACATGAAACGCGAAGCCGAGCGGGTACAGGACGTGCTGGAGGCAAACGGTATTCACGCCGCGGCCATTTCCGGGGACGTGCCGCAGAAGAAGCGTCTGCGCATGCTCATGCAATTCCAGAACGGTGAGCTCCCGGTCCTGATCGGCACCGATGTTGCATCACGCGGACTGCACATTCCGGATGTCGAGTACGTCATCAACTACGACCTGCCGCAGGACGCGGAAGATTACGTGCATCGAATCGGGCGGACTGCCCGCGCCGGCGCGTCAGGAAACGCATTGAGCATGGCCTGTGAAACCTACGCCATGTCGTTGCCGGACATCGAAGCCTACATCGGCCACAAGATTCCGTTCGCCAACTACGACCCGGCGGATTTGCCGGAGATCGTCAAACCCAAACAACGGCCGCGCAAACCGCGCGGCGGGCCGCGACGCAGGCCGGGTGGTGGTGAACACAACAAGCACCGCGGCCGGCAGCGAAGCCGCCGCTAGGCTCCGGAGCAGAGCCCTTACCGTAAGGGCTGCGTCCCCAACATGTCCCTGACGGTCTCCACCCCGCGGAACTCCAGGCCGCGCCTGGCCGGCTCCGTCGTATCCGGCCGGGTTACCGTCACCAGCATCTCGATGCCGTAGTCGGCTGCGCTGCGCAGCACCGGCTGGCTGTCGTCCACGAACAACGTCGTAGCGGGATCGAAGCTCACCTCATCCTGCAAGGCCTCCCAGAAATCCCGGGACTCCTTCGGATGTCCAAAAGTGTGTGAGCTGTGCAGGCCGTCGAAATAGTCGGCCAGCCCGGTTACCGCATCCTTGAGGTCCAGGGTATCGGGATGTGAATTCGTGACGAGCAACACGCGCATATCCCGGGCATGGATAGTTCGCAGAAAGTCGAGCGCACCGGGCAGATAGCCGATGCGATGCGTCACGTCATGGTGAATCTTGACGACATCGATACCGAGTCGTTCGTTCCAGTGATCGAGGCAGTACCACTCGAGATCACCCTGCACGGCCGCGTATTTTTCGAACAGGAGCTCGCGCGCACGTTCGAACGAAATGCCGTTGGCGGCGGCATAACGGCGCGGCACGAGGTCCTTCCAGATATAGCTGTCGAAGGCGAGATCGAGGATCGTCCCATCCATGTCGAGCATGAGCGTGTCGCATCGTTCAAGTGCGGTTTGCGGATCGATTTTCATTGCTATACTGCGCGCCCGGTTTGCCTGCAGGAACAGGATATGGACCTCAAGTCACTCGTCGAACCTATTGTTGCACTGGCCGAGGATGCCGGCCGGGCAATCCTCGAAGTCTACGCGACGGATTTTAACGTGCAAAGCAAGGACGACGAATCACCGCTCACACAGGCCGACCTTGCCTCCCACCGGTGGATTGACGCCGGCCTCAGATCGTTGACGCCGGACATTCCGATCATCTCGGAGGAGTCCGGATTGCCGGCGTTCGAGGAACGCCGCCAGTGGCGGCGCTACTGGCTCATCGATCCACTCGATGGCACGAAGGAATTCATCAGCCGCAACCATGAATTCACGGTCAACATCGCTCTCATCGAGAATCATCGGCCAATACTCGGCGTTGTTCACGCGCCGGTTTTCAACAAGACCTACATCGGCTGCGATGGCGCCGGTGCCCAGCGGCGCGAGAACGACCAATCGCCGGTGGCCATCCAGGTTGCACCGGTCAGCAGTTCGCCGACACGGGTTGTCGGCAGCCGCTCGCATCGCGGCACAAGTCTCGATGCCTACCTCGAGAACCTCGGCGATTACGATATCGTGCCAATGGGCAGTTCACTGAAATTCTGTGTCATCGCAGAAGGCGGAGCCGACCTGTACCCGCGCCTTGGTCCGACCTCAGAGTGGGACACCGCCGCGGCCCAGGCCGTGGTGGAACAGGCCGGTGGCAGCGTCGTCACGCTCGACGGCAAGCCTATGAAATACAACACGAAAGAAGACATCCTCAACCCGCACTTCTTCGTCATCGGCGCCGCCGACCGTGACTGGTTGGCACTGCTGCCTGACAGCGAGTAGCATGGCAACATGACCGGCAAAGTAGACACCGAATCGTTTGCAAAACTGGAGCGACTTCGTGAACTGCGGGTCAGCCACAGGGACCTCGACTACCTTATCGATCGCCTGCAGGAAGACCCGATGGTCGACCAGCTTCGCATCCGCAGGCTGAAAAAGCGCAAGCTTCTCCTGAAGGATATGATCGCCGTTCTCGAAAGCGAACTCATTCCGGATATGGATGCCTGAGCAGTCGCGCTTGCCAAACCAGGAACAATGCCGGCAGCACAACAAGCGTCAGTAGTGTCGCACTGACCATGCCACCCACCATGGGTGCGGCTATGCGCCGCATTACCTCCGAACCGGTGCCGCTCCCGAACATGATCGGCAACAGGCCGCCAATGGTCGCCGCAACCGTCATGATGACGGGCCGGATACGCAACAGCGCTCCATCGATGACCGCTCCCCGAATATCGTCCAGGGTCGAGACCGTG
>JAOUNK010000207.1 GCA_029881015.1 Gammaproteobacteria bacterium
GTGGTTCGCCGGCCTCGGTCCGGAAGGTTCCGGCGGCACCGCGCAGTTCTCAGTCTCTGGGCATGTCGAAAGGCCTGGCAACTACGAGTTGCCGATGGGCATTCCCTTCAAGACGCTCCTCGACGATATCTGCGGTGGAGTTTGGAAAGGTCGCAAGCTGAAGGCCGTCATTCCCGGCGGCTCGTCGTGCAAGGTTCTGCCGGCGGACGCCATCATGAAATGCACCATGGATTACAGTTCGTTGCAGCAGGCAGGATCGTCATTCGGCACCGGCGCGGTCATGGTGATGGACGATACGACTTGCATGGTCAGGGTCCTGCGCCGCATTTCGCGTTTCTACATGGCCGAGTCCTGCGGGCAGTGCACGCCCTGCCGGGAAGGGACCGGCTGGCTGTACCGCATGCTCACGCGCATTGTGGAAGGCAAGGGCGAGGAAGACGATCTTCAGAAACTGGTCGACGTTGCCAACAAGATTGAAGGGCACACGATCTGCGCACTCGGTGATGCCGCTGCGTGGCCCGTGCAGAGTTTCCTGAATCATTTCTACCACGAATTTGAATACATGGTTCGCAATAAGGGACGCAGCATCGTCGATGTTGCCGCGGATGCGGCGGCGTAACAGCAATGAGTAATGACATCGTAAACATAGAGGTCGATGGCAAGCCGGTCGAAGCGCGCCCGGGGCAGATGGTCATCGAGGTCACCGACAGAATCGGTGCCTACGTGCCGCGCTTCTGTTACCACGAGAAGCTCAGCGTAGCGGCGAACTGCCGCATGTGTCTCGTTGACATCGAGGGTGCTCCCAAGCCTATCCCGGCTTGCGCGCAGCCCGTAAACGAGGGCATGAAGATCTTTACGAAATCGCCGCGCGCCATTGCCGCGCAAAAAGCGACGATGGAATTCCTGCTGATCAATCATCCACTGGATTGCCCCATCTGCGATCAGGGCGGCGAGTGTGAGCTACAGGACCTCGCGATGGGGTATGGACGCGATGTGTCTCGTTACAACGACGGCAAGCGCGTCGTGAAAGACAAGAACATCGGGCCGCTCGTCTCCACGGACATGACCCGGTGTATTCACTGTACCCGTTGCGTACGTTTTGGTGAGGAGATCCAGGGCAAACCGCAGCTCGGCACGACATTGCGTGGGGAGAACGTCGTTATCTCCACCTACGTCGAACAGAATATTGACCATGAGCTGTCCGCGAACATCATCGATCTTTGTCCGGTCGGCGCGCTCAACAACAAGCCCTACCGCTACAGCGCACGTGCCTGGGAGATGGTCCAGCGCGCCACGGTTGCCCCGCACGACTGCGTCGGATCGAATATCTATACACACGTTCTGCGCGGCACGATCAAACGCATAGTGCCTCGCACGAACGAAGCCATCAACGAGTCGTGGATTGCCGATCGCGACCGCTTCAGTTACGAGGCCATTTACTCACCGGATCGCCTTGTCAAACCGCGTATCAAGGAGAGCGGCGAGTGGCGCGATCTTGAATGGGAGGATGCGCTTGAGTTTGCCGCCAATGCGCTAAAGGGCGCGAGCGAGCCTGGTCTTATCGCCTCGCCGAGTTCGACAGTCGAAGAGGGTCACTTGTTGGCGCGGCTGGCGCAACATCTTGGAACCGCGAACCTCGATCACCGGATTGAGCGCAGGGACTTCTCGGACCAGGAGAACGATCCGCTATTCCCGTGGCTCGGTTGCGATATCGCCGATATCGAAAAGCAGGACGCGATCGTCGTGATCGGCTCCAATATCCGCCAGGAAGCGCCGATTCTTGCGCACCGGGTTCGCAAGGCGGCCCTTGCCGGTGCCAGCGTGAGTTTCGTGAACAGCAGGAAGCACGAGTATTTCTTCGACATCGATAACTACGTCTCCGGTGCCGGGCTGGTAGAGCTGTTGTCGGGGAACCAGATCGATTCGATCGTTGACGCGCTCACGAAGGCCGAGAACGCACTGGTCGTGCTTGGCAATATTGCCGGGCGGCATCGTGCTTTCAGCGCGGTTCGCTCGCTCGCTGCAGGCATCGCTGCCAGGACAGGCGCGAAGTTCGGTACGCTCTCACCCGGTGCGAACAGCGCCGGCCTGAGCCTCGCGGGCGTGTTGCCTCAGCGCGGCAACGGCCTGCATGCCGGCGCGATGCTCGACAAGGGTCTGGACGCCGTACTGCTCCTGAACGTCGAGCCGGACGCCGATCTGCACGCGGTCGACGACGCCGTCAGCAAGCTTGCGAAACAGAAGTTCGTTGTCGCGCTGACGCCTTTCGTGTCGGACGCATTGCTTGAAGCCGCGGATCTGCTACTGCCCATCGGTACGTTTGCCGAGACATCGGGCACCTTTGTGAATGTCGAGGGCACCTGGCAGAGCTTTGGCGGGGTGGCAAACCCCGTTGGTGAGTCGCGGCCGGCGTGGAAGGTACTCAGGGTGCTCGGCAACCTCGTGGGCGCAGAAGGATTCGACTACGTTACGAGCGAGGACGTACTGGCCGAGTGCAGAGGCGCGGTTGGCAAGGTCTCACCCGAGTCGTTCTCCGGCGCGGCAGGTAGCCAGGTTCTTGCGGGCGCCGACAATCCCGCCGATGAGATCGACACACCGCTGTACTCGGTCGATGGCCTCGTGCGCCGGGCAAAGGCACTGCAGCTCACACCAGGGGCACGGCGTGCGGCCAGTGAGGGAGGCGACTGATGCCGGACTTCGTCACCAACATGATCGATGCATCTGTCGCGTGGTGGCTCGCGCTGCCGGGCGTCGTGCAGTATCTCGGCACGACGCTGTTCAAGATCCTGATCGTCACCGTTGCTGTCATTCTTTGTGTGGCGTTCTCCACGTACTTCGAACGCAAGGTCATCGGCAGCATGCAGGCGCGCGTTGGCCCGAACAGGGTTGGCCCATGGGGTCTGCTGCAACCGTTTGCCGACGTCTTCAAGCTCCTGTTCAAGGAAGTCATCGTCCCGTCGCAATCGAGCAAGTTCATTTTCATCATCGCGCCGTTGCTCTCGCTAACGCCGGCACTGGCCGCGTGGGCTGTCATCCCGATGAACAACTGGTTTGTCATCGCGGACATCAATGCCGGTCTGCTGTACGTCCTCGCGCTGACCTCGGTAGGCGTTTACGGTGTCATCCTCGCGGGCTGGGCAACCAACTCGAAGTACGCGCTGCTTGGCGCCATGCGCTCGGCGGCGCAGATCGTGGCCTACGAAATCGCCATGGGCTTTGCGCTCGTTGGCGTCCTGATGGCGGCCGGCAGCCTGAATATTGGCGAGATCGTCACTGCACAGGCGGGTGGCTTCAGCCAGTGGTTCCTGTGGCCGTTGCTTCCGCTGTTCGTGGTCTACTGGATCGCCGGTGTCGCCGAGACGAACCGCGCGCCCTTCGACGTTGCTGAGGGTGAGTCGGAAATCGTCGCCGGTTTCCACGTCGAGTATTCGGGCGTGGCCTTCGCGCTGTTCTTCCTGGCTGAATACGCCAACATGATTCTGATCTCCACGCTGACGGCCGTGTTCTTCCTCGGAGGCTGGGCATCGCCGCTCGAAGGGCTTGCGATATTCGAGCCCTATCATGACTTGACCGCGATCGGGTGGTTCTTTGGCGGTGGCTTCCCGTGGCTGTTTATCAAGATGGCGTTCTTCATGTATGTCTTCTTCTGGCTGCGCGCGACGTTCCCGCGCTACCGTTATGACCAGATCATGCGGCTGGGCTGGAAAGTTTTTATTCCCGTGACGATCGTGTGGATTGCCGTCGAAGGTGCGATGGCCTGGTTCCATTTCGGTCCATGGTCAAACCTGGGCGCATAAATCGATGAATCAGCTCTTCAGTTACATCAAGACATTCGCCCTTTGGGAGTTGCTCAAGGGCCTCTCGGTGACCCAGCGCAACTGGTTCCGCAAGAGCGTCACGCTGGAATATCCCGAGGAAAAGACGCCCCAGTCGCATCGTTTCCGCGGGCTGCATGCCCTGCGCCGCTATCCGAATGGCGAAGAGCGTTGCATCGCCTGCAAGCTGTGCGAGGCGGTGTGCCCGGCGTTGGCGATAACGATCGAGTCCGGTGTGGGCGATGACGGTACGCGTCGCACCTCACGCTATGACATCGATCTGTTCAAGTGCATTTATTGTGGCTTCTGTGAAGAAGCCTGTCCGGTCGATGCGATCGTCGAAACGCGTATTCATGAGTACCACATGGAAGCACCGGGCGAGAACATCATGACCAAAGACAAGTTGCTGGCGATTGGCGAGAAATATGATGCGATGATCTCGGCCGACAAAGCAGCCGACGCGAAGTATCGGTAGGGCGCTTACGATGATGTTGCATTCCATATTGTTCTACGTTTTTGCGGCCATCATGTTCGGTGCAGCGCTGGGCGTGATCCTGTCACGCAACCCGGTGCATTCCGTCATGTTTCTCGTCTTCACGTTCTTCAACGCGGCCATTCTCTGGTTGTTGGCGGAGGCAGAGTTCCTCGCGATCGTGCTGGTGCTCGTCTATGTCGGCGCCGTCATGGTCCTGTTCCTGTTCGTGGTCATGATGCTCGACGTCAACGTCGAGGCGGCGAGGCGGGGGCTGACTCGTTACGCGCCGCTCGGTATCGCGCTGGCACTCGTCATGGCGATCGAACTGATCAATGTGATCTGGCTTCGCAGCCAGGGGCAGGATGCGATAACCGAGTTCGCGGTGACACCGGAGGGCTACAGTAATACCAAGGCGCTGGGGTCTGTGCTGTACACGGAACATGTCTATGCGTTCGAGATTGCGGCTGTGATCTTGCTGTTGGCCATCATCGCGGCCATTACGTTGACGATGCGTAAGCGCCCTGGCCTGAAGGTACAGAACATAGCGAAGCAGGTCGCGGTCAAGGCAAAAGATCGCGTCCGCGTGGTCAAGATGGACGCGGAGAAGAGACAATGATCGGGCTCGAGCACTACCTGACAGTTGCCGCAATGCTGTTCGTCCTGAGCTTCGTGGGCATCATTATCAATCGCAAGAACCTGATCCTGCTGCTCATGTGCATCGAGCTCATGCTGTTGGCGGTCAACACCAACTTCATCGCATTTTCCCGCTTCCTCGGGGACGACACCGGGCAGGTGTTCGTGTTCTTTATTCTTACCGTAGCCGCCGCAGAGGCGGCGATCGGCCTCGCCATTCTCGTTGTGCTGTTCCGCAATCGGCGCTCCATTGCCGTGCAGGAACTCAATACGCTCAAGGGTTGATATGTACAGCTATTACCTGACAATCGTATTGGCACCGCTCGCGGCAGCGATCATTGCCGGTCTCGCCGGTAAGCAGATCGGCCGTGCCGGCGCGCACTGGGTTACGATTCTCGGCGTTGGCGTCTCCTGCGCGCTGTCCCTGCTGGTTCTCAAGAACATGTACTGGGGCGGGGCGGGTCCTGAAAATATCAGTGTCTACACGTGGGCCGTGACAGACGGTTTGCGTATGGAGGTCGGCTTCCTTGTCGATCGCCTGACGGCACTCATGATGTGCGTCGTAACTTTCGTTTCGTTGGCGGTGCATATCTACACAATCGGCTACATGCACGAGGACCCTGGCTACCAGCGCTTCTTCAGCTACATCTCCTTGTTCACGTTCTCGATGCTGATGCTCGTGATGTCCAACAACTTCCTGCAGCTCTTCTTCGGCTGGGAAGCGGTTGGTTTGGTTTCCTATCTGCTCATTGGCTTCTGGTTCAAGAGAGAGTCGGCGATTTTCGCCAACCTCAAAGCCTTCCTCGTCAACCGCGTCGGTGACTTCGGTTTCATCCTCGGCATCGCCGGTGTTGTCATGTTTACCGGTTCGCTGGACTACGCAACCGTATTCGGCGCTGCGGAGTCGGTGGCCGGGCAGACGATTGAGATAATGCCGGGCAGTCCGTGGAATGCGATGACGGCCATTTGCATCATGCTGTTTATCGGCGCCATGGGTAAGTCGGCCCAGGCGCCCCTGCATGTCTGGCTGCCCGACTCGATGGAGGGCCCGACACCGATATCGGCACTGATTCACGCCGCCACAATGGTCACCGCGGGCATCTTCATGGTGGCGCGCATGTCGCCCCTGTTCGAACTGTCGACGGCTGCGCTCGGCTTCGTCATTATCATCGGTGCGATAACGGCGTTCTTCATGGGCCTGCTCGGC
>JAOUNK010000013.1 GCA_029881015.1 Gammaproteobacteria bacterium
AATGACGATCCAGGAACTGTGCGACGCTACCGGGTAGTTGCAGCATCCGTCGATGCTCAGATGTCGCGAGCCTGCCGGTCGGCGATGCCGATGTAGCCCTCGGGTGTGAGTTCGCGCAGGCGCTGCTTCTCGCCGTCGGGAATATCGAGTGTGCCGACGAACTCGAGCAGGATGTCCCTGGTGACCGCCTGGCCGCGGGTCAGGGCCTTGAGTTTCTCGTAGGGGTTCTCGATGCCGTAGCGGCGCATGACGGTCTGAACGGCCTCCGCGAGGACTTCCCATGCCACCGAGACATCGGCATGAATCGCGGCTTCGTTGACGCGCAATTTACCGACGCCCTTCAGCAGCGACTGCAGGGCAATGACGATGTAGCCGACCGCGACGCCGAGATTGCGTTGCACGGTCGAATCGGTGAGGTCCCGTTGCCAGCGGGAGACAGGCAGTTTTTCCGCGAAATGGCTGAGCATGGAATTCGCTACGCCGAGGTTGCCTTCCGCGTTCTCGAAATCGATCGGGTTGACCTTGTGCGGCATTGTCGATGAGCCGACTTCATCCTTGGCAACCTTCTGTGTGAAATATCCCAGCGCAATATATCCCCAGATGTCGCGGGCAAAATCGATAAGCACGGTGTTGTAACGCACGAGCGTATGGCAATACTCGGCGGTCCAGTCGTGGGGCTCGATCTGCGTGGTGTAAGGATTGGGCTGCAGCCCGAGCGATTCGATGAACCCGTGGCTGATCGACGGCCAGTCCAGGTCCGGATACGCAATTACGTGCGCGTTGTAGTTGCCCACGGCGCCATTGAATTTGCCGAGGATGCCGACGGCTGCAAACTGCTTTTCGGTGCGCTCCAGGCGAGCGACGACATTGGCTAATTCCTTGCCGAGCGTTGTTGGGCTCGCGGTCTGTCCGTGCGTGCGCGACAGCATCGGCAGGCCGGCGTACTCGCGTGCCATGCCCGTGATCTTGTTCCGCAGCTCGCGCATTTGCGGGGCAAGGACGTCGCTCCTGCCGGACCGCAGCATGAGTGCATACGACAGGTTGTTGATGTCTTCGGAGGTGCAGCCGAAATGCAGGAAATCCTTCAGCGTCTGCGTCTCCGGTCCGTCACCGAGTTTCTCGCGGATGAAATACTCCACCGCCTTGACATCGTGATTGGTGGTCGCCTCAATGGCCTTGACGCGCTCGGCATCGTCCAGGGAGAACCTGTCGACGAGATTGTTTAGAACGTCCTTCATGACCGGCGACAAGGGCCCCAGTTCCGTGATGGCGGATTCGTCGGCGAGGTACTGCAGCCAGCGCACTTCCACGAGGATTCGATACCGGATCAGGCCGTATTCGCTAAAGACCTCGCGGAGGCCGTTCACCTTGTCGGCGTAGCGGCCGTCGGCCGGGGATAGGGCTCTCAGGGGGGAGACTTTCATGTTCGGGAAACCAGTGTAGACTTGCGCGCGCAAAGCGCGAATCATACACCTTTTCCGAACAGATCAAGGGCGCCGAGACGGCGCCATGGAGCAGGACCGGCCATGAACGACAAGGCATTTCGAATTGAAAAAGACAGCATGGGTGAGCTTGAGGTCCCCGTCGATGCATTGTGGGGCGCGCAAACGCAGCGCGCAGTCAATAATTTCCCGATATCGGGGCTGGTCATGCCGCGCCAGTTCATCGCCGCTCTGGGCCTCGTCAAGTGGGCCGCGGCGGGTGCGAATGCCGAGTTGGGCCTGATCAAGAGCGATATCGCCATCGCTATCCAGAAGGCCTCACTGGCGGTCGCCGAGGGCGAGTACGACGAGCATTTCCCGATCGATGTTTTCCAGACGGGCTCGGGCACCAGTTCCAACATGAATGCCAACGAGGTGATCTCGCATATCGCCACCGAAGCGCTGGGTGCCCCGGTGCACCCGAACGACCACGTCAACATGAGCCAGAGCAGCAACGACGTCATCCCGACCTGCGTGCACGTCAGCGCGGCGCTCGCGATCCATGAGAAGCTGCTTCCGGCCCTCGCGCACCTCTCGGCGACGCTCGAGGCAAAGGCCGACGAAACGCGCGACATCGTCAAGACAGGGCGAACCCACCTCATGGACGCCATGCCCGTCACGCTGGGGCAGGAGATCGATGCCTGGCGCTCCCAGGTCGATCATGGGACAGAACGTCTTACCGACACGATGAAGCGCCTCACGGCACTGGCCCAGGGCGGTACGGCGGTAGGCACGGGTATCAATGCCCATCCCAAGTTCGGTCGCAAAGTTGCCGTCTTGCTCAACGAGCGGACGAACGTGGCATTCCATGCGGCGGAGAACCAGTTCGAGTCGCTGAGCTGCCAGGACGCGGCGGTAGAGACTTCAGGGCAGTTGCGGACACTGGCGGTGAGCCTTACCAAGATTGCCAATGACCTGCGCTGGATGAATTCGGGCCCGCTCGCCGGCTTCGGCGAGATCGCCTTGCCGGCGCTGCAGCCCGGTTCCAGCATCATGCCGGGCAAGGTCAATCCCGTGATTCCGGAGGCCGTCGCGATGGTTGCGGCCCAGGTTATCGGCAATGACACGACCATCATGATGGGCGGCCAGTCCGGTAACTTCCAGCTCAACGTCATGTTGCCCGTCGTGGCTTATAACCTGTTGCAGAGCATCGAAATTCTCGCCGCGGCCAGCATGACGCTCGCCGACAAGGCGATCGCCGGATTTACGGTGAACGAAGAGAATATTCATCGGGCGCTCGGCCGGAACCCGATCCTGGTTACGGCGTTGAACCCTGTCATCGGTTATGAGCTTGGCGCTGCTGTCGCCAAGAAGGCATACGCAGAAGGCCGGGCCGTCAAGGACGTTGCGAAGGAAATGACCGATCTGACGGACGACGAACTGGATCGCCTGCTGGATCCGGCCTCGCTCACAGAGGGCGGTATCAAGCATTGACCGGCTGGGATAGCCGGCCGCTGACCGCAGACGCATTGCGAGCCCGTTTCGCCGGAACGCAGTTGCCGGCGGATCCGCTCGACGTGGTCATGCCGCCGGGACACCGTCGCTGGCCGCAGGGCATGCGGCGAAAGCTGAACGTGCCGCTGAAACCGGCCGGTGTGCTGGTGCCGCTGATGCAGCGGGACGCGGGGCTCTCGGTGCTGCTCACGCAGCGTGCTTCCCATCTCAAGCACCATGCCGGCCAGGTGAGTTTTCCGGGCGGGAGCATGGAACCCCATGACCAGGACGTACTGGCAGCGGCCTTGCGCGAGACGCACGAGGAGGTCGGTATCCCGCCGGACTACGTCGACGTCATTGGTTACCTGAGGTCGATGCCGACGATTACCGGTTTTGCCGTTACGCCGGTCATTGGTCTCGTCTGTGGCGACCCGGAACTCGTGGTTGACAGGACGGAGGTCGATTACGCATTCGAGGTGCCGCTCGAGCACTTGCTGGACGAGCGCAACGACCGTTACGTGGAACGTGAATACGAGGGTCAGACGTTCTCACTCGTTGAATTCCATTACGCGGGCGAGCGCATCTGGGGCGCGACGGCCTACATGCTGCTAGGATTTCGTAAATATCTTTTAAATAAGTAGGTTATGAGAAGTATCGAGAAATTACTTGAAGTCATGCGTGCCCTCCGGAACCCCGAGACCGGTTGCCCCTGGGACGTCGACCAGGATTTCTCGAGCATTGCGCCCTATACCATCGAGGAGGCCTACGAGGTGGCCGATGCGATTGCGCGTGAGGACTTCGACGAATTGCGTTCGGAACTCGGGGACCTGCTGTTCCAGGTCGTGTTTTATGCGCAAATGGGGTCCGAGAAGGGTTACTTCGACTTCGACGACATCGCGAACGGTATCTCGGACAAGTTGATCCGGCGGCATCCCCACGTGTTCGGCTCGGCCGAAGAGCGGCAGGCGGGCAAGGTCGACGGCAGCTGGGAGGAGATCAAGGAGCAGGAACGTGCCGGAGACGCTGACGCCAGCGCCGTGGCCGGTGTCGCGCGGGCGCTCCCGGCGCTGAAAAGAGCGCAGAAACTCGGCAAGCGCGCGGCGCGGGTCGGTTTCGACTGGCCCGATCGCAGGGGCGTCCACGCGAAGATTCACGAGGAGCTGGCGGAACTCGAGGACGCTATCGGAGCGCGCGAAGCAGACCGTATCGAGGACGAACTGGGGGACGTGCTGTTTGCCGTGGTCAATCTCGCCCGGCACCTCGATATCGACCCGGAAAGGGCCCTCACCGGCGCCAATAGCAAGTTCGAACGTCGATTCCGGGAGATGGAAGCCGGGCTCGGCGCGGAGGGGCTCAAGTTCGCCAAAATGGACCTCGAAGCGCTCGACCAGCGCTGGCGCAAGGCCAAGAAAGACGTCGGCTAGGCGTTCAGCCTCGGTTCATTGCGGCAGGGCTAATCTTGTCCCCAGGCTGGCAAAGGGCCAGTCGTTAGCAACGAAGGACAAGACCATGAACGCAAAAACACGTATCGCAACCTTCGCCCTTGCCGCGATGCTGTTTGGCAGCACCGCGTGGGCTGATAACGGTTACCGAGGTAGCCGCCCTCAGTACGACTACGCCAAGGTCATCTCGGCCGAGCCCATCGTCAATTACGTGACGGTGCGGACGCCGGTGCAGGAATGCTGGGAAGAAATGGAGTACTACTCGGTCGATCGCAACGCCGGACGTCGCGGTGGCAGCACGCTGCTGGGCGCGATCATTGGTGGTGTCGTCGGTCACCAGATCGGCAGCGGCAGAGGCAACGACGCGGCGACTGTCGCGGGAACCCTGATCGGTGCCGCAATCGGTAACGAGTCGGCGCGGGAGCGCCACGGGTCGGCCGTTGAGAGGCATGGACGCCCGGTCGAGCGCTGCGAAACGCGCTACCGCTCGCACCAGGAAGAGCGCATCGACGGCTACCGCGTGATGTACCGCTATCACGGTCAGAAATACGTGACCGAGATGCCGTACGACCCGGGTAATCGGATCAAAGTCCGCGTTGACATCCGGCCGGCCCGGTAACAGCGGGACCTGACGGGAAAACGATGTGACGCGCTTCGTTGCAATCAGCCTGCGGCCGTACCACACTTGGCGCATGCGTATCGCACTGACACTGCTGTTATTGGCCGCAGCGGCCACCGTGCCGCTGCGTGCCAATGCGTTCGATCTCGAAGAGAACCTGAGAGCGCAGCACGAGCAATACGCCGGCCAGCCGCTGTTGACTACCGCCAAGGACGGCATGTCGTTGTCCGAGGCTACTGCATCGGTGCGACGTCGCTTGGAGCCCGGTGACCGCATTGTCGACTCCCAAACGAGGGTGCAGGGCGGCCGCGAAGTGCATTACATCAAAGTTCTCACCAAGGACGGCAAGGTCAGGACCCACAAGGTCAACGGCCCGCGCCGCTAATCTTTCTCGACCAGTAGGAAGGAGCAGGGAACATGCGATTGCTGGTAATCGAAGACGATGCAACATTGCGTGAATCGCTTTCGCGCAAGCTGATCGAGAGCGGTTTTGCGGTCGAGCAGGCTGCGGACGGCAAGGAAGGGCTGTACTTTGCGAGTGAGTACCCGGTTGACCTCGCGATTATCGACCTCGGCCTGCCCGAAGTGTCGGGGCTCGACATCATCAAGCAGGTCCGCGCTGACGGACATTCCTATCCGATCCTGATCCTTACCGCGCGCGATCGCTGGGAAGACAAGGTCGATGGCCTGAGTGCGGGCGCGGACGACTACGTCGTCAAGCCGTTTCATTTCGAAGAAGTCAGCGCACGCGTCAATGCGCTCTTGCGACGCAGTGGCGGCTGGGCATCCTCGGTGCTTACCGCCGGCCCCGTGACGCTCGACATGTCGCGCCAGGATGTCAGGGTCAACGCTGAACCGATCGACCTGACGAGTTTCGAATACAAGATCATGGAGTACCTCATGGTCAGGGCAGGCCAGGTGATCTCCAAGGCCGAATTGACCGATCGCCTGTATGACCAGGACTTCGAACGCGACAGCAATGTCATCGAAGTGTTTATCGGGCGGCTGCGCAAGAAACTCGACCCAGACAATTCCATCAAGCCGATCGAGACGCTACGAGGGCGCGGCTACCGCTTCGCGCTGGAGCGTAACCAGGTCGACTGAGACCTGGATGAATTCACTCAGCAGCCGACTCCTCGTCTCTGTCAGCGTCCTGCTGCTGTTCTTCTTCGGCGCGACGACGGCCGTCCTCGATCGCGCGTTTACCGAGGCGGGGGAACAGGCGCGCCAGGATATCCTCGATGGCCACCTCGTGGGCCTGCTCGCGGCCGCCGAGCCGGACGAGACCGGGCGACTGGTCATGCCGGAACGCCTGCGCGAGCCGCGGCTCGAACGTATCGGCTCGGGTCTCTATGCGGAGATGCGCGCCGTCGATGGCACCGTCCTGTGGCGATCGCGATCCGCGTTGGGATTCGAGATTCCCGCGGGCGCCAGCCTCGACCTCGGCGAGCACCGGTTCACGCGCGAGACGCTGGCCGATGGCACACCATTGCTGACCCTGAGCCTGGCCGTCGATTGGGAGCTCGACAACGGCGCCTCGCAGCCCTATGTCTTCAAAGTTGCGGAGACCCTCGACGGGTTTAACGCACAGGTCGCGGGCTTTCGGCGACAGTTGTTCGGCTGGTTCGCCGCCGTCGCCTTGACCATGGTGCTGGCATTTTCGATGCTGCTGCGTGGCCTCCTGAAGCCGCTGCGGCAGATCGAGACCGAGATCACGGAAATCGAGGAGGGCGACCGGGCATCGCTGTCCGGGCAGTTCCCGACCGAACTCAAGGGCGTCGCGCGAAACCTGAACCTGCTCATCGACAGTGAGCGCGCGCGTTCCGATCGTTACCGCTACACACTGGACAACCTGGCACACAGTCTCAAGACGCCACTGGCCGCGATGCGCGCGTTGCTCAACGACAGGGAGGGCGGGGACTTCAGCCGGCGCTACAACGAACAGATCGATCGCATGGACGAAATCGTGCGTTACCAGCTGCGCAAGCCGGCCGCATCAGCGGACCAACTCGTGCTCGTGCCCGTGCCGGTCGAGAAGGAAGTGGCGCGGCTTATCGATGGCCTGCGCAAGGTGTACCGCGACAAGCAACCGGAATTTGACGTGCGCATCGAGAAGGGCATGCAATTCCGTGGCGACACCGGCGACTTCCTGGAGCTTGCGGGCAATCTGCTCGACAACGCCTGCAAGTGGTGCGCGCGGAGAGTCCGTATCGCTATCGTACCGTCGTCCGGGCGTTCGGCGGCAGCCAGCGGCATGGTGCTGACCGTCGCGGACGACGGGCCCGGCATACCGCAGGAGGCTGCCGATGCCTTGTTGCAGCGCGGCATGCGCCTCGACGAATCCACGCCGGGACACGGCATCGGCCTCGCAGTGGTGAAAGACATCGCCCGTTCCTACGGCGGGCAGCTGGTCATTCAACAAGCGGCGGACCTCGGCGGCGCGGAAATCATCGTCTCGATACCGCCGGTGTCCGCAGGCTAAGTCGTCAGCCGACGTCAATCGCGCGAGCTTGCCGTCCTGGCGATCTTCAGCAAGGGCTCCATCAGGTCCAGCGGCAATGGGAATACGATCGTATTGGTCTTTTCGCTGGAGATCTCCTTCAAGGTCTGCAGGTAGCGAAGCTGCAATGCGAGGCTTTCCTGGGCGAGCATGTGCGCCGCTTCGGCCAGCGTTTCGGCCGCCTGTTTCTCACCTTCGGCGTTGATGATCTTGGCCCGCCGGGCTCGCTCGGCCTCAGCCTGCTGCGCGATCGCGCGAATCATGCTTTCGTCCAGGTCGACATGCTTGATTTCGACGTTCGCGACCTTGATGCCCCAGTTGTCCGTGCGCTGGTCGAGCAGGACCTGGATATCTTCATTGAGCTTGTCGCGCTCAGCGAGCATGTCGTCGAGTTCGTGCTGGCCAAGCACGGAACGCAGCGTCGTTTGTGAGAGCTGGCTGGTCGCTTCGAAAAAATTGGCGACGCGAATGATCGCCTTTTCAGGGTCGACGACGCGGAAGTAAATAACGGCGTTGACCTTGACCGACACGTTGTCCCTGCTGATGACGTCCTGCGTGGGTACGTCGAGGACCATGACGCGCAGGTCGACACGCGTCATCTTTTGCAGCCCGGGAATCAGGATGATGAGGCCCGGACCTTTGACTCTCTGGAATCGCCCGAGAAAGAAAACAACGCCTCGCTCATACTCCTGGAGGATCTTGATCATTTGGGACAGGAAAAGGACAAGCACCACCCCGAGAACAGCGTAGGAAATGAGAGGCATAACAGTCTCCTGGTAAATGACAGGCTATTGGTGTTTTGGTGATGTCGGTGCCGCTGCCCGCTCTACGTCGAGGGTGAGCCCGTCGAGCCTGGTGACGACGAGTTCCTCATCCTTGGTGACGGGCTCCTGGCTTCTTGCATGCCAGGCCTCGCCTTCGAGCCACACCTTGCCGGTAGTGGCGAAGTCTTCCATGGCGGTGGCGGTTGCGCCGACGATGGACTCCCTGCCGGAGACGGCTCCGCGCCGGCGCAGTTTCAGCAGGAAGCCGATGAGCCAGATCAGCAGGATCGCGAAAACCAGTCCGAGTCCCGTGACGAACACGTAGGAAATCCCGAACCCCGGCACGCCGGTATCGAACATGATCACGGAGCCAAAAACGAACGCAACAATGCCTCCGAGTCCGAGGGCGCCGAAACTCGGTGCATAGGCCTCGGCGACCATCAGCGCGACACCGACAAGAATCAGGGCGAGGCCGGCATAGTTGACGGGCAGAACCTGCAATGCATAAGCGGCCAGCAAGAGGCAGATGGCGCCGACGACGCCAGGTACGATCGCACCCGGGTTCCACCCTTCGTACATCAAACCGTAAAGACCGATCAGGCCGAGCAACAGCACGATCTCCGGGTTCGAAATGACGGTAAGCAGACGGATGCGCCAGTTCGCCTCGAAGGCCTCGATGTCGACGTCGCTCGTCGAGAGGGGGCGAGACTGGCCGTCAATCTCGACATCGAATCCGTCGACCTGGGTGAGCAGTTCGTCGCGATCCGCTGCGATGAATTCGATGACACCTTGTTCGAGGGCTTCGGTGGCGGTCAGGGTTGCCGCTTCGGTCACCGCGGTCTCGGCCCAGTCGGCATTGCGCCCGTGCCGTTCAGCCAGGCTTCGAATATACGACACCGCGTCATTCATGACTTTGCGGTCCGCGGCCGATCCGGATTGCTCGCCATCACCATCGCCATCGCCATCGTCTTCGCTTGGCGGCGCGGCATTCATCAGGGGTACCGGCGTTGCGGCCCCGAGATGTGACGTGGGTGTCATGGCGGCAACATGGCACGAGAGCAGAATATACGTGCCGGCGCTGTCGGCACGCGCGCCCGCGGGCGTTACGTAGGCGGCAACCGGAACCGATGCCGCCAGTATGCGCTGCACAATCTCGCGCGTGGGCTTCATTAGCCCGCCCGGCGTGTCGATCTTGATAATGACGAGTTCGGCGCCGACGTCTTCGGCGTGGTCGATGCCGCTGGAGATGTAGTCGGCAGTTGCAACACCGATGGCGCCGTCGATCTCCAGTTCGATCACGGTCGTCGTGGCCGCAACCGGCAATGCGCTCCAGAACAGGGCCAGGAGCAGCAGCGATGCCGGCAATCGAAAGTTCCGGCGACGAGAGCGGCCATCCACTTCCACATAGTGATCATAGCAGCGGGGAGCGCAATAGCTATTGCGTGAATAACGGATTGCATTGCTGTCTGGCGAGAGGCGGTTGGGCCCACCTGGCTCTTCCCCTTTAACGCCGATTCCCGTACGTTGTGGTCGCTACAGGGATGGCCGGCAAGCGAACGAAATATGCGAATTCGATTTATTACGACAGGCGGGACAATCGACAAGATCTACTTCGACTCGTTGAGCCAGTTCGAAGTGGGTGAATCGCAGATGGAGCACATCCTGCGCGAGGGCCTGGTGCAGTTCGACTTCGACGTGGTGCCGCTCATGCGCAAGGACAGCCTCGAGATCCAGGATGCCGACCGGAAATTGTTGCGCGATTACATCGCGGCGGACGACGCCACGCAGTTCGTCGTGACGCACGGCACGGATACGATGCCCGAAACGGCGGAATACCTGCTCGGTCTGGACGGGAAGACGATCGTTTTGACCGGCGCACTCACGCCCGCGCGCTTTCGCACGACCGATGCCATGTTCAATGTCGGCATGGCCGTTGCCGCCGTCCAGACAGCGAAGCCCGGCGTGTATATCGCGATGAGCGGCCAGGTGTTTGAAGCGGGCGCGGTCCGCAAGAACCGCGCCGAGAATCGCTTCGAAGCTATAGATCGAAATTGATGCCCTGGGCCAGTGGCAGGTCCTTGCCCCAGTTGATCGTGTTCGTCTGGCGGCGCATGTAAGCCTTCCACGAATCCGAGCCGGCCTCGCGGCCACCGCCGGTTTCCTTCTCACCACCAAACGCACCGCCGATCTCCGCACCGGACGTGCCGATATTGACGTTGGCGATACCGCAGTCCGAGCCGCCGTGCGACAGGAAGTACTCGGCGTGCTGCAGATTGTCGGTAAAGATCGAGGACGACAGTCCCTGGACGACGCCGTTCTGCAGGGCGATCGCCTCGTCGAGCGTGTCGAAGGGGATCAGGTACAGGATCGGGCCGAAGGTCTCGTGCTGGACGATTTCCCAGTCATTCTCGACGACGGCAATTGCCGGCGTGATGAAGTGCCCGGGCCCGTCGATGCGTTCGCCACCACACAGGATTTCGCCACCCGCTTCGCGAACGGCCTCGCACGCGGCTTCGACGGTTCTTACGGCTGCGTCGTTGATCAGGGGTCCCATCAAGGTATCGGGGTCGAGCGGGTCGCCGATGCGAACCTGCCCGTAGGCCTTGACCAGGGCGTTCTTGACCTCGTCGAAGCGCGACC
Organism: Gammaproteobacteria bacterium; assembly: GCA_029881015.1. Lineage (GTDB taxonomy): Bacteria > Pseudomonadota > Gammaproteobacteria > Steroidobacterales > Woeseiaceae > UBA1847. Next base: position 10,881 of record JAOUNK010000013.1, read on the forward strand.
GGTGCGCGATGACACGACGCGTCGACGTACAACGCTGCCCGGCTGTGCCGACGGCGCCGAACACGATCGACGGAATTGCGAGGTCGAGATTGGCATGTTCGTCAACGATGATGGCATTGTTGCCGCCCAGTTCGAGCAGGCACTTGCCGAGGCGATTTGCGAGCTTCTCACCCACGCCACGGCCGACCCAGGTCGAGCCGGTGAAAGAAATCAGGTTGATCCGCTTGTCTTCGACAAACCGGTTTGCGAGATCATGCGAAGCCGGGTCGCCGTTGATCAGGAAGAACACGGGCGGCAGATCCATGCCCTCGAGCGCTTCGTTGATGATCTTCTGCACAGCCACCGCGCACAGTGCCGTGCTGTGCGACGGCTTCCAGATGTTGACGTTGCCGCAGACGGCCGCGATGCAGGCGTTCCAGGCATAGACGGCAACCGGGAAGTTGAAGGCGGAAATAGTGCCGACCAGGCCGAGCGGATGCCACTGTTCGTACATGCGATGCCGCGGTCGTTCCGAGTGCATGCTGCGGCCGTACAACATCCGTGACTGGCCGACCGCAAAGTCGGCTATGTCGATCATCTCCTGGACTTCGCCGTCACCTTCCGCTTTGATCTTGCCGTTTTCCAGCGCGACCAGGCTGCCGAGCGCATCCTTGTGCCTGCGAAGGGCAAGCGCAATGCGGCGCACAGCCTCACCGCGAACCGGGGCCGGGGTATCGCGCCAAACCGTGAACGATTCCCGCGCCCTGGTAACGACCTCTTCGTACTGGTCCATCGTCGTCGCGCGGACGCTCGCGATAATCTCATCCGTCGCCGGGTTCCTGGACTCGATCAGGCCTGCCGAATTGTCGGCTACCGATGTGCTGCCGAACCAGGTGCCGTCGTTAACAGCCTCAATGCCGAGCTGTTTCAGAATGTCTTGCATGGTCATTTTCTCCTGCCCCGTGGGCCGATAAGGCGGGCATTGTGCCTATGTCGTCCAAAGCGGTCTATACCGGCTTGCCGAAGATAGCTAAGTTGTTGATTGCGGCAGAAACTTTTGAGCCAGCCCAGTTGCCGTGGCATAGTCCGCGATCACAACCCCGGGATTCCCGCGGGATTGACTGACAGGACAATAGAACAACGTGAGCAGAACCCGACCGAACAGCGACTGGCATCCGGCCAGCTGGCAACGTTTCCCGGCCTCGCAGCAGGCGTCGTATCCCGACAAGGCCGCGCTGGATCGTGCCGTCGCGGACCTGAGCCGCCTGCCACCGATTACGACGTCCTGGGAGGTCGATGCACTCAAGGAGCACATCGCCAAGGCGCAGCGCGGTGAGGCGTTCGTCCTGCAGGGTGGCGATTGTGCAGAGACGTTCGAGGAGTGCACGTCGGAGAACATCGTCGACAAGCTCAAGATCCTGTTGCAGATGAGTCTCGTCATGATCTACGGGCTCAAGAAACCCGTGATCCGGGTCGGGCGCATGGCCGGCCAGTATGCGAAACCGCGCTCGGCCGACACCGAGACGCGCGACGGCCTGTCGTTGCCGAGTTTCCGTGGCGACCTCGTGAACCGCAGTGGCTTCACGCCGGATGAAAGAGTCCCCGATCCGCAGATGATCCTGCGCGGCTACGAGCGCGCAGCGCTAACCCTGAATTTCGTGCGTTCGCTGATCGACGGCGGCTTCGCCGACCTCCATCACCCGGAGTACTGGGATCTGAGCTGGGTGGGGCATTCACAGGCAGCCGAGGAATACCGGGCGATCGTCGCCTCCATTTCGAACTCACTCGACTTCCTGGAGACCGTGTCCGGCCGCCAGTTCCATCGCACGCAGCGCGCTGATATTTACGCGGCGCATGAGGGTCTGCACCTGCACTATGAGCAAGCCCAGACGCGCTTCCTCGAGCGCCGCGGACACTGGTATAACCTGACCACGCATTTCCCCTGGATCGGCATGCGCACGGCACAGATGGATGGTGCCCATATCGAGTACTTCCGCGGCATTGCGAACCCGATCGGAGTCAAGGTCGGCCAGGGCATGACCCGTGAGTGGATCCAGGACCTGGTCCGGACCCTGAATCCGAACGATGAGCCGGGGCGCCTGACGCTGATTCACCGCTACGGCGCGACGGCGATCGAGGAGCACCTTCCAGACCTTATCTCGGCCGTCCGCGAGGTGGGTTCACCGGTCCTGTGGGTTTGCGACCCCATGCATGGCAACACCGAGAGTACGGCCGACGGCACCAAGACGCGCCGCTTTGAGAACATCGTGGCCGAACTCGAGGCCGCCTTCCGCGTGCACGAAAAGATGGGCACCTACCTCGGTGGCGTGCACCTCGAGCTGACGGGCGAGAACGTCACGGAGTGCACGGGCGGGGCGCGCGGTCTGACGGACGGTGACCTTGCGCGAGCCTACAAGTCCACGGTGGATCCGCGGCTCAACTACGAGCAGGCCATGGAAGTCGCCATGCGGATTTCCGGGTTATAGGCCCGCCTGTCAGGCGTGCCGCCATTCCCCGGGTCGCAGGCCGCCCAGGGCCCAGTCTCCCACCGAACAGCGGATCAGTCGCAACGTAGGCAGCCCCACGGCCGCCGTCATGCGCCTTACCTGGCGGTTGCGCCCCTCGGTCAGCACAACCTCGATCCATGACGTGGGGATGCTGGCGCGGTAGCGTATCGGCGGATCGCGTTCCCAGAGATTGGCAGGTTCCTCGATGCGACGGGCCGAGACCGCCCTGGCCGGGCCGTCTTTCAGCCTGACGCCGCTCACGAGCTGACGCAACTGGTCATCGGTCGGGCTGCCTTCCACCTGGGCCCAGTAGGTCTTGCGCGTGCGGGACCTGGGCTGGCTGATGCGTGCCTGCAACAGACCATCGTCGGTCAGCAACATCAGGCCTTCGCTGTCATAATCGAGGCGCCCCGCCGGGTACACGCCGGGGATGTTCACGTAGTCGCCGAGGTTTGCGCGGCCGTCCGGGTCCCGGAACTGGCTCAGCACCCTGAAAGGCTTGTTCAGCAGGATCAGCACTTCAGGTCATCCCCGGCAGTCTGTACAATGCACGCCTTTTGCGGCCACGCCCCATGGCGAGCCTTTCAGGCACCTATTCGAGAAACTCATGCAATACGATCATATCAATGTGCCCGCCGATGGCGAGGCCATTACGATCAATCCGGACCACACGATCAACGTCCCGGACTTCCCGATCATCCCGTACATCGAGGGCGATGGCATCGGCGCCGATATCACGCCGGTCATGCTCAACGTCGTCGAGGCGGCGGTCGAACTGGCCTACAAGGATCATCGCCAGATTCGCTGGATGCCCGTGTGTGCCGGGCAGAAGTCGGTGGATGTGTACGGCGACGATATCTGGCTGCCGGACGAGACGCTCGACGCGCTGCGGCGCTACGTGGTGTCCATCAAGGGGCCGCTCTCGACACCCACGGGCGGCGGCATCCGGTCGCTGAACGTTGCGATTCGCCAGACGCTCGACTTGTACGCCTGCGTGCGGCCGATCCGTTACTTCCCCGGTGTCGAAACACCGATGAAGGATTCGGATCTCGTCGACATGACGATCTACCGCGAGAACACGGAAGACATCTACGCGGGCATCGAGTATCCGACCGGTTCGCAGGAAGTCCAGAAGCTCATTCATTTTCTGCAGAAAGAGCTCGGCGTCACCGAGATCCGCTTCCCGGCGAGTTCCGGTATCGGCATCAAGCCGGTTTCTCGTGAAGGCTCTGAACGACTGGTCCGCAAGGCGATTCAGCACTGCATCGAGCGCGACCAGGGGTCTGTGACGCTCGTGCACAAAGGCAACATCATGAAGTACACCGAGGGGGCGTTCTGCCACTGGGGCTACGATGTTGCCCGTACCGAGTTCGGTGCGACCGAAAAAGACGGTGGTCCCTGGCTGGCCTTCGAAAATCCGGTGACAGGCCGCGAGATCATCATCAAGGACGTTATCGCGGATAACTTCCTGCAGCAGATCCTGCTGCAGCCGGAAGAATACGACGTCATAGCGACGCTGAATCTCAACGGTGACTACATTTCGGATGCGCTTGCCGCACAGGTCGGTGGCATCGGCATTGCCCCGGGCGGCAACATCGGCGAGGGCCTCGCCGTGTTCGAGGCAACTCATGGCACGGCGCCGGGCTTCGCCGGCAAGAACCGCGTGAACCCGGGCTCGCTGATTCTCTCCGCCGAGATGATGTTGCGTTATCTCGGCTGGACGGAGGCCGCGGACCTGATCATCAAAGGCGTTGCCGGCACGATCAAGAACGGTGAGTTGACCTTCGATCTTGCACGACTGCGCAGTGCGATCCGCAAGCCGAAACGCAAGGCCAAAACGCACAGCAAGGAAGAGGTTCAGCAGCAGCTCGAGGAGCTGATCCCGGGCGCTCGCCTGGTCGGCACACGCGGTTTCGGGCGCGCGATTATCCGTCACATGATGGACAAGTGACGATCTTCGACAGGAATTGCCGGGCTTGCCCGCGGCTTGCCGGTTTTCTCGACGACGTCAACGAGCGCTACCCGGACTACTACTGCCGGCCCGTGCCACCGTTCGGCGCGCCGGACGCGCGCTTCCTGATCGTGGGACTGGCGCCGGGCATGCATGGAGCGAATCGCTCCGGCCGGCCGTTCACGGGCGATCATGCCGGCATCTTGCTGTACCAGATGCTGCACAAGTACGGGTTCAGCACGTGCGAGCATTCGGAAGCCGTAAACGATGGCCTCGAGCTGATCGACTGCCGCATCACCAACGCGGTAAAGTGCCTGCCGCCCGACAACAAGCCAGTCGGTGCGGAGATCAATACCTGCAACCGGTTTCTTGCGAACGAATTGCAGACACTGCCACCGGGTTCCGTGGTCGTCGCGCTTGGGGGTATCGCTCATCGAGCCATTGTCAAAGCGATGGAATTGCGGCAGGCGGACTACAGGTTCGCGCATGCCGCACTGCACGACCTCGGCCAGTTCCGCGTCCTCGATTCCTACCATTGCAGTCGCTACAACACGAATACGCGCCGCCTGACCGAAGCGATGTTCGACGCGATATTTGCAGAGGTAAGGGCCTTGCTGGATAAATAACGCCGTGAGTGACGACACGGCATTCGAGATCAAACCCTTCCTGCGCAGCCTGACACATCGGCCGGGCGTGTATCGCATGCTCGATGCGAAACACAAGGTGATCTACGTCGGCAAGGCACGCGATCTCAAGAAGCGCGTGTCCAGTTACTTTCACCGCTCGCAATCGGCACCGAAAACGATCGCGATGCTGGAGCAGGTCGCCCGCGTGGAAGTCACGGTTGCCAATACGGAAGCCGAGGCCCTGATTCTCGAGTACAACCTGATCAAGCAACACAAACCGCGATTCAACGTGTTGCTGCGTGATGACAAGAGTTACCCCTATATTTACGCGTCGACGGAGCATGCATTCCCCCGTCTGAAATTCCATCGTGGCGCGCGCGCAGGGAAAGGACGTTACTTCGGGCCTTACCCGAGCACGCGCGCCGTGCGCCAGACGCTCAACGAGCTGCAGAAGTTGTTCCTGATTCGTAACTGCGACGACAGCTACTTCAATAACCGCACAAGACCGTGCCTGCAATATCAGATCAAACGCTGTACGGCCCCCTGCGTCGGCGTCGTCGATGAGGAGCAATACCGCAAGGACATTGATGCCGCGATCCTGTTTCTCGAGGGCAGGAACCGGAGCGTGGTCAATACGTTCATCCGCCGCATGGAACAGGCATCGGCCGCGCAGGACTACGAACAGGCGGCGCGTTTTCGCGACCAGATTTCACGCCTCAAGGAAATCCAGGCCAAGCAGCTCGTCACGCGAGCGAACCGCAAGGACCTGGATATCCTGGGCTTTGCGTCGAACGCCGCGATCCACTGTGTGACAGTGCTTTTCATTCGCAACGGATCGATCATCGGCAGTCGCGATCATTACCCGAAACTGCCGGGCGAGACGGACAAGCAGAAGCTGCTCAACGGTTTCGTCCAGCAGTACTACCTCGGCCGGGAAGCACCCGCCGAGATCGTGCTGGACGTGGAAATCGAAGACGCCAGGTTGCTCGAGCAGACCCTGTCGGCGCGTGCGGGGCATCGCGTCGCGATTCGCGACAAGGTGCGCGGCGACCGCTCACGCTGGTTGGAGATGGCACGCACCAACGCCGAGCAGGGCCTGAGCCTCAAGGTAGCGAGCAACGCCACGATTCGCCGGCAATTCGTCGCGCTGGGCGAGGCGCTCGGTCTCGACGAAGCCCCGCAGCGCATCGAGTGCTTCGACATCAGTCATACGTCGGGGGAGGCCACGGTTGCGTCCTGCGTGGTGTTCAATACGGCCGGCCCCATGAAGAGCGACTACCGACGCTTCAACCTGAGTCCGGACTCGGCCGGCGATGATTACGGCGCCATGGCCGAAGCGCTGCGCCGACGTTACGAGCGCGTCAAGAAAGGCGAAGTACCGATGCCCGACGTCCTGTTCATCGACGGCGGCAAGGGACAGCTTGCGGCGGCGATGAAGGTCCTCGAAGCGCTCGAACTCGACTGGCTGACGGTCGTGGCCGTCGCCAAGGGGAGGGCGCGTCGCGTGGGTGCCGAAAGACTGTTTCGCCCGGGGAGTGAGCGACCGATGCAACTGCCGCCCGATTCACCGGCCTTGTTACTCGTCCAGCAGATTCGCGACGAGGCGCATCGTTTCGCGATCACCGGGCACCGCCAACGCAGAGCCAGGACGCGCTCGACGTCTCCGCTCGAGCAGATCCCGGGTCTTGGACCGAAGAAGCGCAGGGAGCTGTTACGGCAATTCGGTGGGCTCCAGGGCGTCGTCGGCGCGGGTGTCGACGACCTTGCCAAAGTGCGCGGGATTGGACGCACACTGGCTGAAACCATATACAATGAGCTCCACGTCGATCAATAACGAAGAACAACGGACGAACCTGTGAAGCTGAATCTCGCCAATATCCTGACGTTGCTGCGTATCGCGGCGATTCCCGTCGTGGTGGTCTGTTTCTACAGCTCGCTCGAGTATGCGCGCCCGATTGCGGCCGTCGTATTCGGCCTGGCGGCTGTCACGGACATGATCGATGGCTGGGTTGCACGGCGCTTCAACCAGACCTCGCGCTTCGGTGAGTTCCTGGACCCGGTTGCCGACAAGCTCATGGTTTCGATCATCCTGGTGATGCTTGTCCAGGCCCAGGCGGGCTGGTTCGAAGACATCATCGCGATGATCATCATCGGTCGCGAGATCACGATCATGGCGCTTCGCGAATGGATGGCGACGATCGGTGAGCGCGCGAACGTCAAGGTTGACGTCACGGGCAAGATCAAGACGACGCTGCAGATGTTCGGCATCGGTTTCATGGTCTACCAGCATGACCTGATTGGCTTGCCGGTGTACACGGTCGGATTCGTACTGCTCGTCCTGGCCGCTGTGATGACGATCTGGTCGATGATCGTGTATTTGCGCGCCGCGTGGCCGTTTATCATGGCGGATGCCGACAGCTAGGGCCAAAAGCCGCAAATGTCCTTGACAGTAGCCGGCAAGCGGCTACAATCTCGGCCCTCCGCGGGAATAGCTCAGCTGGTAGAGCGCAACCTTGCCAAGGTTGAGGTCGCGAGTTCGAACCTCGTTTCCCGCTCCAGATAAAGAAAGGCCGCCCACTGGGCGGCCTTTTTCGTTGCAACACGGCAAGACCGAACGAGTCATCGAATGTCGATGTCGACGTCAAGGAGTCGCCGCGGCCTGCTGCGGGCTGTTTTTCGTTTGGTGTATCATGCGCTCCTTTTTTGCGTTCCCGCTGCCGCGTGAGTCCCGTCGTGCCTTTTACCCGCCTCATCCAGACCATCGTCCTCTGCGCCGCTTTGGCGCCGGCGGCGGTTTTCGCGGTGGTCAGCGACCTGCCACGCCTGCAGTCCGGGATCAGCATTGATGGTGTGCTGTCTGCCGGCGAGTGGGCGGATGCGGTCCGGATCGAGCTCGACGTGGAAACGGAGCCCGCGGAGAACGTACCGGCGCCGGTCAGGACGATTGCCTACCTTGTCGAAGACGGCGAGAACCTGTACGTGGCATTCGACGCCAGGGATCCTGAACCTGCAGCGATCAGGGCCTACCTTCGCGACCGGGATTCCGCCTGGGAGGACGACCACGTCGGCATCGTCCTCGACACTTACAACGACGAACGGCGAGCGTTCCAGTTTTTTGCAAACCCGCTCGGCGTACAGATGGACAAGACTTACAGCGATGTCAGCTCGGGCGGCAACCGCTGGGAGCAGGAACTGTCATGGGACGCAATCTGGGAGTCGGCGGGACAGATCGGTGAAACGGGCTATGTCGTCGAGATGCGTATTCCGCTCAGCCAGCTGCGTTTCCCGGCCGTGGAGGGCAGGAAGACCTGGGGCTACGACGTGGTCCGCGTGTACCCGCGGGATCGTACCCGCTGGCTCTCGAGTAACCCGCAGGACAGGGACCGTAGTTGCTACCTGTGCCAGGTGAGCAAGCTGCGCGGACTGGACGGCTCCGAACCCAGTCGGGACATCGAGGTGGTGCCGACGCTGACGGCATCGCACGTCGAAACGACCGACGAACCCGGGCGCATACCGCTGTCGTCGACCGGGATGGAGTTCGAAGGCGGACTGACGATGCGCTGGGGCATTACCCCTGACCTGACGGCCAACCTGGCCATCAACCCGGACTTCTCGCAAATCGAGGCCGACGTGCTGCAACTGGACGTCAACAATCGATTCGCGCTGTTCTTTCCCGAGAAGCGGCCGTTTTTCCTGGAAGGGGCCGACTACTTCAATACGCCCCTGGACGCTGTGTTCACGCGTACCGTTGCCGATCCCCAGGCGGGCGTGAAATTGACCGGAAAGCGGGGGGACCATACGTTCGGCTTCTTCATGGCCGAGGACGCTGAAACAAACCTGTTGTTTCCCGGCGTATTCGATTCCGATTCGGAGACGTTCGAGTTTGCCAACACGGCATTGGTGGGTCGGTACAGCTATGGGTTCGACAACACCTCGTCGCTGGGCGTACTCGTGACGGCCAGGGATAGCGCGGATTACCGGAACGCCGTTGGCGGTGTTGACGGGCGCTGGAAGTTCAGCGACCAACACTCGGTCACGTTTCAGTACCTGGCATCGGAGACCGAGTATCCGCTGGCCACGGCGATCGAGTTCGGGCAGCCGGACGGGTCTTTCTCCGGTGACGCAACGCGTATTGGCTACGAGTACAAGTCGCGTGAGTGGTTCGCAAATGCCGAGTACGAGGACTTCGATTCCGGTTTCAGGGCGGATTCGGGCTTCATCAGCCAGGTGGGTGCGCGAAAGTTCGAAGGAGTGGTGGGTCACTTCTGGTACGGCGACGACGACCAGTGGTGGAACCGCGTGCGAGCGAGTGTCCACGTGGAACACTCACAGGATGAGGACGGCCGCATGCTCGGGCATGAAAACGTGCTGCGGGTGGGCTTCGGCGGGACACGCCAGACCTGGTTCCAGTTCGCGGCGGTCGACGCTAGAGAATTCTGGGAAGGTGTCACCTACGACCAGCGGAGTCTGCGCGTCTATGCCGAAATTCAGCCTGCCGGCGGGGTGTCGCTCGCCGCACTGGCGGTCATCGGTGACAGGATCGACTACACCAACAACCGGCTCGGTAAGACCTTCAGCTTCGAACCTCATATCAGCTGGAATATCGGCCGCCGGCTGTTCTTTCGATTGAAGGGCGTTTACGCCGAACTGGATACACAGGATAACGAGCCGATATTCAATGCAAGCGTGGCCGACGCGCGGCTCACCTGGCAGTTTAATTTGCGCAGCTTCCTGCGAGTGACAGCACAGGCTACCGACGTCGAACGCAACCTGGAGCAGTACATCGATGACGAGGATGCTCGCTCACGCGACGTCGGCCGGCAGCTGCTGTATTCCTACAAGCTCAATCCGCAGACGGTGTTCTTCCTGGGTTACTCCGACCAGTACATCGATGACGACTCGGTCGATAAGCTGACCGTATCCGACAGGACCTGGTTTATGAAGATCGGCTACGCCTGGACGCCATAGCAGCGGGAGGCTGTAGTGCCTCCCGCCGGCGTGGCTTTACCGGGAATCCGGCAAAGCGCCCAAGGCGATTTCGCCAAGTAGACGGTGCGCCGTCTTCGTTGGATGGATGGCATCCCAGAACAGGTATGCATCGCGTTCCTTGCAGAATGCGCCGTTCGTAACGCCGAAGGTCAGGCATGGTGTCGTGCCATTCGTGAAGCCAAATCCTTCCGGCATCGCTGAGGCGGCGGTGACGAAGCCGAACATGTCGAGATCGTAGAAGTTCAGGCCGCTCGGGAAATACGCCGCCAGCGTGCCAGCGAGGATCTGGTTGAACTGAAAGCTCATACGCGCGACCAGCGTCTTGAATTCCGGGGCTACGGCAGGCGCCGCACCCAGATTCGGCGCATTCGCGATCAGGAAATGTTCGGCGCCACAGGCGGCCAGTATGCCGATATTCTGGACAATCGCCATTATCGCATTGCCAAGAATGGGGGCCGGATCTTGCCCCATGGCGGCAGCGTCGAGTGCGTCTCTCAGGTCATTGCCGCCGAATTGCACGACGTAGAGTGCGTCAGGTTGCGGCACACAACCGTGCACGCCAAGGTACATCTGCACCTGGGTATCGAAGCCTGGACTCGTGACGGTCATGGCTCTTGCTCCGGCGAACGCGTAGTTGCCAAAGGCCGGGTCCCGGAATGCGGGCTTGGCACCCTGGTTCAGTCCCATTCTCTGCGCCATGACTTCAACCCAGGTGCGACCGTTGCTGAAGTGATGTCCGCCCACACCGTAGGCGGCCGAGGGAATGGGATCGAATGGCGGGTTAGCGGTGTCGCCGGTGATGGCGAAGGCATTGCCCGGGTCGGACAGACTGTCACCGAAGACATACAAGGCACTGAAGGGATGTTCGGACTCGGCACGAACCTCTGTGTTGACCGCGCAGAGGCAAATGGCTGCAATAACCATGACTCGATAAAGAACGTTCATTGTCGCTCTCCTTGGGTGGAAGCCGGAACCATTTCCGGGGAGCGCTACTCTGGTCTACGCGTGCCCACAGGACCTGATGCGGCCGGGACGCTTGCCTGATGGATGGCAGAGGATTTGCCTAGAGGGGTGAGACCGGTACGCGGGCCGCAACAAGCCGTCTCTGGTTCGCATCATCGTCTGTCCAGGCGAGCCAAACGTGACCGTCCGCGAAGGCAAGCTGTGGAAACACGCGAAGCTGATGAATGGTGGCGACCTCAATAACCGGCCCAGGTTTCCCGGACGCGGAGATACTGCGGACCTGCAAGACGTTGTCGCCGGATTCGCCTTTCGCTACCCAGCTGACGGCCAGGCTATCGTGTGCAAGCGCCGCAAGGCCGACATAGCCCTTGATTGCACCGGACGCTATCTCGACAGGGTCTGCGAAGGACACGCCGCTGTCGACGGACCGCATGACACGCACGACGGGCTTATCGTTGGCTGCAGAGAACCACGCGACTGCCACCTGGTCCCCGCTGGCGACGACCGAGGGTCCGTTGACCGGGCATCCCGCGATTTCCCAGTTGTCGGCGTACAGCCGTTCACCGGTTTGCCAGCGGCCATCACGAAAACGCGTGATGTAGATATCCCGGATTTCGTCGCTCGTCCGGTCCCGGTAGACCGCCACGGGACCGCCGGCGGCGATGGCGACGTCGGTCTGGCAGCAGTCGCACACGGTGTCGTCCACTTCCTGTTCCTGCACGAGGTCGCCGTTGGGCGTAATGACGGCGGACCGCAGGGTCATCGCCGCGTCCGGCGTGTTGCGTCCGTCGAGCCAAAGCAGGGAAGCGCCGTCGGCGCCGGGCGCTATCGAGACGAAGCCGTGCTCGGTTTGCGTGCCGTCCGTATGAGCGGTCACGGCGTCATCCCAGATCGAGCCGCCGTCATGTGACTGCGACACAACGACGTCGTAGGAGTAGGTCTTCGCGGCGCTGTAACGCAGCCAGTGAGCGATCCAGCGATCGCCCGTGAGCGGTGTTACCGACGGCAGGTCGGCCCAGTTCACGAACATTTGCGCGTCGGTGACGACGTCAACGGCCGGCTGGAACTCGCCATCGAGCAGGGCCGAGTACCGGAGGGTCGCACCGGTCTCCGCGGGCTCCATCCAG
>JAOUNK010000208.1 GCA_029881015.1 Gammaproteobacteria bacterium
CGCTGTCGCCGACGTGATCGTGTCGCAGGGACCGGCGGAGATTCGACGTATTGCCCAGGAACGTGTCGCCATCATCTCGGCTAACCTCGCGTTTGGCGATCTCGGTGCCGCGGCGGCCGAGGCCGGTGCCATAGTGAACCGCACACCGATGCCCGACGGTATCACGGCGATCGTGTCCGGTCAGAGTGAAGAAATGCAGGAGTCGTTCGAGTCCATGCAGTTCGCCCTGATACTTGCCATATTCCTTGTCTACCTCGTGATGGCATCGCAGTTCGAATCGCTCATACATCCCTTTGTCATCCTGTTTACCATCCCGCTTGCGCTGGTCGGTGCCGTGCTGGCGCTGTTCCTGACCGGGACCACCGTCAATATTGTCGCCCTGATCGGTGTGATCATGCTGGCCGGCATCGTCGTCAACAACGCGATCGTGCTCGTCGATCTCATCAATCAGCTTCGCGCCAAGGGTGCTGAACGTTTTGATGCAATCATGGAAGCCGGCAGCGCTCGACTCCGGCCGATCCTGATGACCTCACTGACGACAGCGCTGGGGCTGCTCCCGATGGCGATGGGCTTCGGGGAAGGATCGGAGGTTCGTACGCCAATGGCTATCACGGTGATCGGCGGCCTGGTGGTATCGACCCTGCTGACATTGCTCGTCATCCCGGTTGTCTATTCGCTCCTGGACCGCAAGAGATGGCCCAGCGATGCGCCTGACCAGCTGGTGGCCGGCCAATGAAACATACAGAGTTCTCACTCCATCGGCCCGTCACGACAGTTGTCGTCTTCGTCGCGCTCGCCATGGTCGGCCTGATCGCGTCGCGACTGTTGCCACTCGAAAAATTCCCGGATATCGAGTTTCCCGGCATCTTTGTCCAGGTCCCTTACGCCGGCTCGACACCGGAGGAAGTCGAGCGCCTGATTACGCGACCGGTCGAGGAGGCGCTGGCCACGTTATCGGGCGTCGAAAGGATGTTCTCGAGCTCCAGCGAAGACCAGTCGCAGATCTTCCTGCAGTTCGGCTGGGACCAGAGCATGGGGGCGAAAGGCATCGAAGCGCGCGCCAAGGTGGATGGCATTCGCCACCTGTTGCCTGACGACGTGCGCCGCGTATTCGTGTTTACCGGATCGCTGGGCGACCAGCCGGTTCTGCAACTGCGTATCTCCAGTGAGCGAGACCTGTCCGACAGTTATGAACTGCTTGACCGCATCCTGAAGCGTCGTCTCGAGCGTCTTGAAGGTGTATCGCGCGTCGACCTGCAGGGCGTCGACCCGCGAGAGATTCGCATCCTCCTGAAACCCGACATGCTCTCGGCCTATGGCGTCGACATTGCAGCGATCAGGGACCTTCTGCTCAGCAGCAACTTTGCGGTCAGTGCGGGGAAGATCACGGCGGGCGGCGAACGCTTCAGCGTGCGCCCGAGCGGCGAGTTTTCGTCCGTCGAGGAAATCGAGAACCTCACCGTGACCGCGGCCGGGCTACGCCTGGGCGACGTCGCGGATATCGAACTGCGAACCCCGGAGCGAAACTACGGGCGTCACCTCGACCGGGACTATGCAATAGGCGTTGCCATCAGCAAGACCACTGGCTCCAATCTTGTCGACGTAACCGACCGGGTTATCGCCGAGGTCGAGAAGATCGGCAAACTGCCACAGATGCAGGGCATCAATATCTTCTCCCTCGACAATCAGGGCGACAGTGTGCGCGAGTCCCTGTCCGACCTGTTGAATGCCGGCATGCTCGGCGGCCTGCTCGCCCTGGTCGTTCTATACCTGTTCCTGCGCCAGGTCACGACGACGCTGATCGTTACGGCGTCGGTACCCTTCTCGTTGTTGATCACGCTGGGTGCACTCTATTTCGCCGGCCTGACGCTGAATATTCTCTCGATGATGGGCCTGATGCTGGCCGTCGGCATGCTGGTCGACAACGCGGTCGTCATCACCGAGAGTATTTTCCGGCACCGGTCCGAAAAGCCCGGCCAGCCCTTCACCGCGACGATCAGCGGTGTCAGGGAAGTCGGCCTTGCCGTGATTGCCGGCACCATGACGACCATCATCGTGTTCGCACCGATGGTGTTCGGCGTACGAACCGACATGACCATCTTCCTGACCCACGTCGCGGTCACGATTATCGTCGCCCTGCTGGCGTCGCTGCTCATCGCGCAGACCCTCGTTCCCATGCTTGCAGCGCGGGTGGCGGTGCCGCCCCAGCCGAAATCCGGATCATGGATGACCCGCCTGACCGATCGTTACGTAGGTGCATTGAAGTGGATCATTGGACACCGCTGGTGGACGGCGCTGGGTATCCTCATTATCTGTCTGGTTGGCGTTGCACCGACGATCCTCGGGCTCGTCAAGTTCGACATGTTCCCGCAGGATGTCGGCCGCCGCCTGTTCATGCCCTATCACGTCGAAGGACAACACTCACTGGAACGCGTCGAGGATGCCGTCAATACGATCGAGGAGTACCTCTATGCCAACCAGGAGGAATTCAACATCCGGTCGGTTTACAGCTACTACGATCAGGGTCGCGCGGAATCCACCTTGCTGTTGACCGACGATGACGAGGCAACCCTGTCCACGCGCGAGATCATCGACCGCATCGAGAAGGACCTGCCCGCAATTGCAATTGGTAAACCGAGTTTTCAGTTCGATCAGCAGGGAGGCGGTGAAGGTTTCTCGGTGCAGATCAGCGGCGATTCGACCGAGGTCCTGAATGAACTCAGCGTCGATATCGTACGTGCCCTCGCAACGGTCGAGGGATTAAAGGACGTCCAGGCCGATTCCGAATCGGGAGACCGTGAAATCCGCGTCAGCATCGATCGGGCGCGCGCCGCGAACTCCGGGCTGACGGCGGCGGCCATCGCGCAGTCGATCGCCATCGCGATGCGTGGCGAAAACTTGCGCGAATTCCGCGATCCAAGCGGCGAGGTCGATGTGCGGCTTGCGTTCCGGGAGGACGACAAGCAGAGCATCGAGCAGCTGGCGAACCTGCCGCTTTACACGCCGGACGGGCAGCGCATTACCCTCGGCAGCGTCGCTAACATGCACATTGGAAAATCCCCGGATACGATTCGACGCACGGACAGGCAAACCGCCGTAATCATCTCGGCGAACCTCGAAGACGATGTCAGCACCGATGAAGTGCGGCCGCGCGTAAACAGCCTCATGAGCCAGATCGACCTGCCGCCGGGCTACAGCTGGAAGGAAGGCCGGGGGTTCGACCGTCGGGACGAGACTGCCAGCATGATGACGACCAATCTCATCCTGGGCGTCGCCTGCATCTTCCTGGTCATGGCTGCGTTGTTCGAGTCGATGCTGCTGCCCTTCTCCATTATTCTCGGCTCGATCGTGTTCTCGATCTTCGGAGTCTTCCTGTTCTTTGCCGTGACGGACACCACGTTCTCGTTCATGGCGATGATTGGCATCATGATCCTGATCGGCGTTGTTGTGAACAACGGCATTGTCCTGGTCGATCACATCAACAACCTGAGGCAGGAAGGTGTCCCGAGGGAAAGATCGATTGTCATCGCCGGCCGGGATCGCCTGAGGCCCATCCTGATGACCGTAGCCACGACGATCGTTGGACTGGCGCCCCTCGCCATGGGCACTACGCAGGTCGGGGGGGACGGTCCTCCGTACTACCCGATGGCGAGGGCGATCATCGGCGGGCTGGCCTTCTCGACCGTTGTGTCGCTGCTGGTCGTGCCCGCACTGTATCTCTACTTCGACAGCCTGGCGGCCTGGAGCCGGGACGTCATGCGGATTGCCAGGAGCCCAAGGAGCAGGAACCAGCCCAGCGAACCGCCGCCCGAATTGACGACGACTTGAGTATGGCCACCGGAGACGGTGTCCCGCGTCGAGTCCTCTAGCGGCAGCAAGGCCAGTTCAGAGGTTTCGTCCGGACCGAAACTCGCGAGAAACGTGCCGTCGTAGGCATCGAAGAGCTCGATGAGAATATCGTAGTTGCCGGTCGGGTACCCCGATACGAGTTCTGTCTCGACAATGTAGTCGTCGGCACTCGTGGCGCCAAACAAGGTGAAATCGTCCGTCGATGCATACTCGTTCCACGGACCATACTCGTAGCTGAGATAGAGAACGGCGTACACATCGATGGCCACGTACGTTGTGTCTGCGTCGAACAGAAGGTCGATACCGGTGTAGTACCCGTCGCGATCGAAGTCCGCGAACAGCTCGACATCGGCATCGTAGAACCAGATGTTCGGATCGGCAGCCTGTGCTGTCGCGTTACCGAGCTTTTGTTGGGCCGAGCGCGTGCCTTTGGAGCCGCGGCTACCCGTTGTCTGCAATGCCTCGAACTCGTCGTACGTGACGTTGCCGTCGGCAACGGCACCACGGGTAATGTCACTGCCCTGCGAAGTCAGGCTTTGCCGCGGCTCCGGCGTGGTCTGGGCCATGCCTGTGGCCGACAGCAATAGCAGGCAGATCGTTGTCGTCATGTGAGTCGCATATTTCATCACGGTGTCCTCTCGTTGCTTGAGACCATTTAGCCCCTGTGACGCTGAATCGACGCTGAACTCTGTGGGCATACCCGCGAATGCATGCGAACATGTTCAGCCGGCGTTCACCTGAGCGGTGCGAACAGACCCATGTCCATAGCGCGCGAGCACGAGAATATTTCCCGGGCGGCCTCTTGGCTGATGCTGGGTGTCGTGGGTGGGCTGGGTCTCGACCTGGCCGCAAAAGAACTGCTGCAGACCTATCCGTTGGTGCAGTTCGTCCTGCTGCGCAGCAGTATCGCTATCGTTTCATGCTGCGACCCGGCCGCGGTGAATTGTCTTTCGCGGCGATCGCTGTGCTGGTAGCCGCCGCCTGTTATGCCTGCCAGGCTATAACAGCACGGCGGCTCGGTGGCACCGAATCGACACTCGCCCTGTCGTTCTACGTGATACTTGGCCCCCTCGCGGTGTCTTTTGCGTTCCTCGATGAAAGTACGTGGCTGGCACCGGACCTCACGGGATGGGTACTCATGGTCATTGCCGCCACGTGCTCGATCATTGCCTGGGTTGGATTCATAAACGGTTACCGGGCGGTATCACCGGCAATTCTCGCCCCGCTCGAATACACAGCCCTGGTCGCCGGTGCAATTGCCGGGTTCCTGATCTGGGGTGAGATTCCCGACCGCTGGGTCGTCCTTGGCGCGCTGATCATCATGGCTTCCGGGGTCTTTGTCCTGTATCGCGGGGAGGCCAGGAAAGCAGACCGCGAAGATGCCGTCTGAGGAAGCCGTAGACAAAAAAACGGGCCACCCGGACCCGTTTTCTCATGGTGATTATGTTATTGCCTAGACGTCGCCCGCGACCAATCCGGCGATCTGCGCCGGCGTTACATTCAGCGCGTCGACGACGTTATTGAAGAAGTCGATTTCGAGGCCACTCACGCTTTCATCACTGCGGAAGACCTCGGCAAGCGCCTGGACGACTTCCGAGCATTGGGTATCGCTGAGCTTCCTTTGCGCACCCCGCAAGTATTTTACGAGCGTCGCCTCTGCATAGAGCTCTTCGCGAGCTGCAACGCGAACATCGGCGGAACTGAACTCCTTGCCCGTGTGTTTCTTGAGGATGCGCTGGATGGTTTCAACCTCGACATGCTGGATACTCACGTCGGCATTCGCTGCTCGCGCCAGGGTCATGAGCAGGACTTCCTGGAACAGCTCGTTCAAATGAGCTTCGCTGACGTCGGAGCCGCCAAACAACTTGAGCACGTTACTGAGATCTGCAATTGCCATCATTTACTCTCTTTTGAATTATTGCGGGCTGCATCCCGAGGCGGGCCGTTAATAATAACCCACAAAATGTATCGAATTGAAGGCAAATTTGTTACTTAAATTTCGGCTTGGAATTTGTTGATTTCCAAGACATACTGACTTTGGGCAAACAATTCAAAGGAGGTGATCCATGTCTCGTGGGATAACAAAGGTATCTGAAAAACCTGTGGGTCTGACGCGATTGATGGAGCACCGCTACTCACTTCGCTAGTCCTCCTTTTCAGGTATTTGATTCCACGGAAAGCCGCCGCCAGGCGGCTTTCTTTGTATACGAGGGCCGCCGCCAGGCGGCTTTCTTTGTGTACGAGGGCCGCCGCCA
>JAOUNK010000209.1 GCA_029881015.1 Gammaproteobacteria bacterium
CTCGGGCATGATGTGGGTGCGCGAGAAGATCCGGGCGGAAAAGACCCTGTTCGGGTTTGCCGAGGGTACCGGTCTGCGCGTGATTGCGTATCGTCCGGACTACATTGGGCCGACCGAGGAAGAAGCACACATCGGCCAGCGAATGCTCTATGGGTTCTTTGCGCCGCTGGGGGCGGCCGTCAAGGCGACGCAGATCGGCCAGGCGATGATAGAAGTCACCGCGCGCGGTGACGAGTTCGAAAATGGCGACAAACTCGGCACCTGGAACATACGGCACCATAGCGATGCCTATGAGCAGCGCTTGAAGCTCGCCGAGTAATGCTACGTCGTCGGGTAGATCCTGTAACGATACTTCGGCACGACCACGTCGTAAGTCGGCTGCAGGTACATGACGAGATCAATCAGTTCCTGGACCGTCATATGCCGGTTGTAGTTGTACATCTTGGACTCGCCGTCCTCGGCGACAACGTCCTTGGCATAGCGACGCGCCAGTTGGTGTGACGGATTGATGATCGCCGTGACCAGCTGACCGTAGGTTTTCACATGCGTCACGGTGCCGCCCAGTTGCACGAAAGGCGGCTCCGTGCCCGGGACCTCCTCGAACTCCTCGCCCTCGATCGTGTGGCACTGGGTGCACTGCATGTAGATGAAGGTCTCGCGCCCGGCCTTGGCGTCACCGTCCGGCAGCCTGAAGCCCTGTTCCGACATGCGTGCATCCGGATCGCAGCCGCCGAGGGCGAAGGCGCATCCCAACAACAGCGTCAGTATGAATCGTCTTTTCATGACATGCCTCCTTATCGGCTGATTAGCGAGACTCCAGGACTTCTTCGATGGCCTGCACCTGGGCCTCGGTCACCGGCTGGAATTGTCCAAGGGTGCAATGCATGCCAACACCCCAGGATCCGCCCCAGCGCCACGGCCAACGCCGGTACCAGGGCCAGTCGAACCAGTCGGCTACCTCAAACGAATCGGCATCGCACAGCCGCCTGCCGCTGAACGTTCGAACGACGAGGATGTCCCCGTACCGAAGGTCCGGGCAGCGCGTGCGCAGCGTGTTGATCCACAGCTTGCCCCGCCGGCCCTCGAACAGGATGCGCCGGTCGTCCAATGCACGAAAATTTCGATAGTCCGAATCGGACAGGCAGCGCTTGGGCTCGCCGAGTTCGGCGGGGTCGAGCTGCATACTCAGGATGTCGGCGATGTCCGCTTCAACCGCCGCACGCCGGTTCTCAGCTTCGGGGGAAACTGCGCAACCTACGCACAGCACAGCAGCGGTACATGCCACAAAGAGGGCATTTCCGACCACTTTCATGACTCACTCCTTCCTCCCTCCAGGGAAAAAGTACTGCTTACAGAAAGCGGTCGCAATAAGGGATGTGTGCAGTCCGGCGCTTCTCGATAACGGTTATGGGTTCCTATTCAGGATGCACGACGCCGTGTGGGTCGACATGCGGGAGGTGATGCTCGCATTCTTCCAGCAGGTGTTCTGCGTTCCTGATCCAGTTGCAGGGTTCGCAGGTACAGGTGGTTTCGTCGTGCCGCAAATGGCTGTGCAGCGATTCAATGAAGCGGATTCCTTCACGCAATGAAACGCTAAGAGCTTCTTCGGTCTTCTGGCCAAGCTGCTGGAAATCCTCCACGCAGTGTTCCCAACCGCAGTTGCCCGTACCCTCGCAATGATTACAGCGTTCGCCGGTGGCCTCGAACATGTTCTTGTGGGCGTAATTTCCGGTCTGAACCAGGTCCTCGACCATCTTGCGGGGATACAGAAGCGCTTCTATGAGTTGTTGTTGCATTGGCATTCTCCTCTCATCTGCCATTCCATACTACCTGATCGAGCGGGGACCTCAACCGATCGGGGGGCTCCGGGCGTAGGTAATATCCGGTATTGAGCGCAGATCCTGGCAGCGGCGCGTGTTCAGGCGTGATTCATGGATTTTTCACGACCCGTTAAGGGAGGCGCGCCTACTCTGTACCTGAACTGCAAAGGAATGCCTGAAAGGAGTTCGCCATGGACATCATTATTGCCGCCGAGAAACCCAGTATCGCTACGCTGCTCAGCCAGTATGTAAAACGGCGCATCCTGCCCGAGGAGATCAAGATCTCAGAGAATCCGGACGAGACCGGCAGCTTCTACATTGGTTTCGACCTCGAGCACTACGTGCTCTCGCCGAATGGCGAGATCGCGAGGGACAGGCTGGAACTCCGCTAGCGCATGCGGCAAGCTGCAGCGGATACGGTCTCGAACTCAATGCCCTGGGGGGCATACCAATGATCTATCGCCATTTGGGCAAATCCGGCTTGCAGGTGAGCGCATTGTCGCTCGGCTCCTGGGTCACGTTTCATATCCAGTCCGGCCTCAAAGACGCCACGGAAATGATGGGCGCTGCGTACGACGCAGGCGTCAACTTCTTCGATAACGCCGAAGTTTACGCGGGCGGCAAGTCGGAAGAGATCATGGGCAAGGCGCTCAAAAAGCTCGGCTGGCGCCGCGGCAGTTACCTCGTGTCGACCAAGCTGTACTGGGGCCTGCACGACGGCCCGAACGAGACGAATACGCTGAATCGCAAGTACCTCACCGAGGCCATCAACGGGTCGCTCAGGCGACTCGACATGGAGTATGTCGACCTGCTGTATTGCCATCGGCCTGACACGACCACGCCCATCGAGGAGACGGTGCGGGCCATGCACGACATTATCCGGGCCGGCAAGGCCCTGTACTGGGGTACGTCGGAGTGGGAGGCGGCGCAGATTCTCGAGGCGATCGGCATCGCCGAGCGGCACCACCTGTACAAGCCCATCGTTGAGCAACCCGTCTACAACCTCTTCGAGCAGCATCGATTCGGGCCTGAATACGATGCTGTCTACAAGGACCATGGCTACGGCTCGACGACCTGGAGCCCGCTTGCCTCAGGCATGCTGACCGGCAAGTACAAGTCGGGTATTCCCAAGGACAGCCGCGGCGCACTCGAAGGCTACGGATTCCTCAAAGAGGGCCTGACTAACAAGCAGCGCCTCGCTGCGGTGTCGGCGCTGGAGCCGATTGCTGCGGACATGGGCGCAACGCTTGCCCAGTTTTCACTGGCCTGGTGCCTGCAGAACGAGCACGTGAGTTCGGTGATCACGGGCGCCAGCCGCGTGAGCCAGGTCCACGAGAACATGAAGGCACTCGAATTCGTCGACGAGTTCACGCCGGAGGTCATGGCGCGCGTCGAACACGCCCTCGTTGGGGGGGGCTACATCGGCTGACCTGAGTCGCCTAGATGTCCGGTGTCGTAAACACGGCCGCAAGTCCGCCGCCGTGAGTGCGAAAATTCGTCGTCTGCCCACGATAGAGGCGAGCACCCAGTAACTGGATTTCGCCGTCATAGACGTAGCAGCGAACATCGAGTTTCATCGACTGCTGGTCGCCATCGACGACCAGCAGTCGCTGGCTCGGTGGGACGCGTTCCTGTGCGATGTAGTCGGCTGTAAGAATCGATGCCCAGGTCTTCTTCGTAAGCTTCGCGCCGTCGTAGGTGCCCCGGCTGCCGAAGCCCCAGTTGGGTTTGAAGAACAAGCGGCGCCGCCTCGCCCAGAGCTTGTCAGCATTGTCTTCCGTCACACGTTCGGTGATTGGCACGCTGCGCGCGAGAGTCGACGCGGTGACTCCATCCACACCCAGTTCAACCAGTAATTGCTCATTGCCGAAAACCGTCAGGTTGCGCTTGTTCGCGTAAAGGGCATGCGTTCGCGGACCGGGAGTAAACACCGCGGCACCGTCTTCACAGGCAGTATTCAGTGTCTTGCAGACGGGCGCCTGCAAGTAAAAATCCGTTAGCCGGTTGTAGACGAGATCAACGACATTCTCGCCAGCCACGAGCTGCTCGTTGCGCAGGGCAAATTCGTCCGGCCCGGCAATGATCGCTGCGATGCCATGCTGCTCAAATACCTGCTTGAACAACTCGAACTCGGGGCTGAGATACTGTTCCGCCGGATTTTCGTCGACAATAGCGACGCGGCGCAGTTTCTTGCCAGGAAACTGTGCTGCGTATTCCTTGCGAAACATCGCCACGAACTCTCGTTCCAGGTCGGGGATGTCGAATCGACCGACAACCAGGTTTTCCACTTCCTGGCAGCAGGCCTGTTGTGCGCCGGCAACATGGAGCAGGAGCAGGGCGCCACCGGCATTGGTATTGACTTCTATCAGCTTCGGCCCGTCGACGGTCAGGTGAAAGTCGTAGCCAAAGAAAACACCGCGCGGGCCGTGGTTTTTTTGAGCGATGGCAGGGGCCCAGGGAAGGACGTAGTCCTGGTAGCTGTCGAGGTCTGCGACCCGACCGATCGCGGTGATCACAGCCGCCATCTGCGCGATATGATCGTGCGAGATGAAGACCGGCGAATCGGCGAGCAGGTGCGGGCGGGTTTTCCGCAGGCGGGCGTACGCGCCGGGCCCGCCCATACGGGTCTCGAGCGATTGCCGCAACGCGCCCTGATCCACGCTGATGCAGTGGCAGCTTCTATTCAGGGATTCTGCAAGTGTCTCGCCGGTCACCCGGCGATCTTACACATAATGCGGATACACCGGCTTGTACATGTACGCGTGAACGTCGGCGAGAATATCGTCCGGTCTTTCCCGATCGGTAAAGCCGTTGTCGTAGGCCATCTTGCAGACCTCCGCAGCGATGTGCGCCGAGACATGGCGAATGGCCGACAACGGTGGATACACGCGGCCGCGCTCGATATCGGAGTCCTTGACCTGGTTGGCGAGCGAATGCGCTGCCGCCAGGAACATCTCATCGGTGACGATCCGTGACCGGCTGACGATGACGCCAAGACCAACGCCCGGGAAGATGTAGGCATTGTTGCCTTGTCCGGGTACGAACGTCTGGTTGCCGTACGTGACAGGATCAAACGGGCTGCCGCTCGCGAATACCGCGCGGCCCTCCGACCATGTGTACGCTTGCTCGGCCGTGCATTCGGCCATGGAGGTCGGATTGGAGAGGGCGAAGATGATCGGCCGTTCGTTGATTGCGGACATCGCCTCGACGATCTCCTTGGTAAACGTCTGCGGCTGACCTGACAGGCCCAGCAGCGCCGTCGGTTTCAGGTCGTTGACGGCGTCGAGCAGGTTGTCGATGTACTCGTGCTCATGGGCATAGGCCAGCTTGTGTTCCGCGAGGTTTTCGCGTTCGCTGCAGACCAGGCCGCGGCTGTCGACGAACCAGCAATGCCGGCGGGCATCTGCTTCGGACATGCCTTCTTCCTTGAGTGCCGCAATGAATACGTCGGCGATACCGATACCCGCCTCCCCCGCGCCAAGGAACAGGAGTTTCTGGTCGGAGAGTTGCTGGCCCGTGATTCGCATGGACGCGATGACGCCGGCGACGGCAACGGCCCCCGTACCCTGGATGTCGTCGTCGAAGAGGCAGGTGTTCTCGCGATAGTCTCTTAGCAGGCGGAAAGCGTTCGTGTTGCCGAAATCCTCGATCTGGATGAGGATGCCCGGGAAAACCTCTTTCGCCGCCTGCACGAACTCATCGAAGAGTTCGTCAAACTCCTTGCCGCGGGCGCGACGCCGCTCGATACCGTTGTACAACGGGTCGTTCAGTAGTTGTTCGTTGTTGGTACCCACGTCGAGCATGACAGGCAGGCACTCGGTCGGCGGTATACCCGCGCAGGCCGTGTAGAGCGAGAGCTTGCCGATCGGGATGCCCATGCCCTGTGCGCCCTGGTCGCCGAGACCCAGGATGCGCTCGCCGTCGGTCACGACGATGATGCGGGCGTTCTTGTGCGGCCAGTTCTGCAGGATCTCCCTGACACTGCCCTTGTCCTTCAGGGAGACGTAGAAGCCCCGGGGCTTCCTGTAGATGTGCTGGAATTCCTGGCAGGCCTTGCCAACGGTCGGCGTGTAGATGATCGGCATCATCTCTTCGAGGTTGTTCATCACCACGCGGTAGAACAGGTTCTCGTTGCGGTCCTGGAGGGCGATCAGGTACAGGTAACGCTCGAGGTCCGTTGGTTTCTGCCGAATATTGCCCAGCACGCGCAGCTCCTGTTCCGCCATGGTGTGCACACGCGGCGGCAACAAGCCCTGAGCTT
>JAOUNK010000210.1 GCA_029881015.1 Gammaproteobacteria bacterium
TTTTGATGACCTGCAGGTTGTCGGCTCGTCGCCGGAGGCGCTGGTGAAATTGAACCGGAACACGGCGTCGCTGCGGCCGATCGCCGGGACCCTGCCGCGCGGCGCCACGCCGGACGAGGACCTGGCTAACGAGAAGGCACTGCTGGCGGACCCCAAGGAGGCGGCTGAACACGTGATGCTCGTCGACCTGGCGCGCAACGACCTGGGTCGTGTGGCGACGGCGGGCACGGTATGCGTCGATCCGTACCGGGCAATCGAACGCTACAGTCACGTCATGCACATCGTCAGCGGTGTGCAGGGTGAGCTGGGTGCAGGCTACGATCAGTTCGACCTGTTTGCGGCGAGCTTTCCCGCGGGTACGCTGGTCGGTGCCCCCAAAGTTCGGGCGATGGAGATCATCGAGGAAATGGAGGGCGTGGGCCGGGGGCTGTATGCCGGTACGGCCGGTTACTTCGGCCTGAGCGGAGACATGGACCAGGCGATCACGATTCGCACGCTCGTTTTCTCCGGGGACGAGTACAGTTTTCAGGCCGGGGCCGGCATCGTTGCCGACTCGGTGCCTGAGCGGGAGTACCAGGAGGTCATGGCCAAGAGCGCCATCTTGCGGCGCGCGCTCGAGATTGCCGGGGAGGGCCTGTGATGCAGAAAGATTTCGCACACGTGCGCATGTTGCTGATCGATAACTACGACTCGTTCACCTACAACCTGGTGCAGGCGTTCGCTGCAATGGGCGCCGACGTCATGGTGTATCGCAACGACGCGATCACGGTCGAGGGGGCACGGGCACTGGCGCCCACCCATCTTGTGATCTCGCCGGGACCGGGACGACCGGAAGATGCGGGCATATCGCTCGCGATGATCGAGGCCTTCGCAGGATGTGTGCCGATTCTCGGCGTGTGCCTCGGTCACCAGAGCATCGTGCAGCAGCACGGCGGTGAGATCGTACGGGCAGAGCGCCTCATGCATGGCAAGACGTCGATGGTAACGCACGACGGCAAGTCGATCTTCGCGGGCCTCTCGAACCCGTTCGAGGTTGGCCGCTATCATTCCTTGTGTGCCGAGGAAGACACGCTACCGGCTGACCTGGTGGTCACCGCGCAAACCGATCGAGGCGAGATCATGGGCGTGCGCCACAAGACATTGCAGATAGAAGGCGTGCAGTTCCACCCGGAGAGCGTGTTGACGCCGGAGGGCGACGCGCTCATGGCCAACTTCCTGCGCCAGGAGGCCTCATGAGCAACAGCCAGTTACTCGACAGCCTGCTCAGCGGGCATGACCTCGAAGAGCGGCAGGCCTATGAACTCATGCAGCAATTCGCCGCCGGGGACCTCGACCCGGCGTTTTCCGGGGCCTTGCTCGCGGGTCTGCGAGCGAAAGGTGAGACGGCTGACGAGATTCGCGGTTTCGCGCGGGCAATGCGCGAGCTGGCCGTTCATCCGGCCATACCCGACGGCGCGCCGACCGTCGACACCGTTGGGACGGGTGGGGACGGCTCCGGCAGCCTTAACCTCTCGACCGGGGCGGGCCTGCTCGCGGCGGCCTGCGGGTCGCGCGTGGTGAAGCACGGCAACCGATCCGTGTCGAGCAAGTCCGGCAGTGCCGACATGCTCGAATGTCTCGGTATGCCTTTGCCGCTGCTCGAGACGGCGGCCGTCGACTGCCTGCAGGCGACCGGTTTTACGTTTCTGTTCGCACCTGCATACCATCCGGCGATGAAAGCGGTCGTGCCGGTGCGTGCGGCACTGGGCGTGCGCACGGTATTCAATATCCTGGGACCGCTGACCAATCCCGCATCGACGCCCTACCAGCTGATCGGCGCATTCAGCCGCGACATGGCGAAACTCATGGCGGAGGCGCTGGCGGGATTGCCGATCGAGCGCGCATTTGTCGTGCACGGCGAGCCGGGCTGGGACGAGGCGACCCCGGCGGGCGAGTTCTGGCTGTACGACGTGTCACCCGGCAGCGTCGTCGAGACAAAGCGCAAGCCCGAAGAGTACGGATTGGCGCGCTGCGCACCGGAGGATCTCGCGGGCGGCGATGCCGAGCATAATGCGCGCGAACTCGTGCGGGTCTTCAACGGCGAGGACCACGGCGCGCATCGTGATGCGTTGCTCATGGGCACGTCGCTCGTGCTCGAAGTGCAGGGCGTCGCAAAGACGGCGCAGGAGGGTGTGGCGCAAGCGGCAGCAGCGATCGATGACGGTCGGGCGGAGACGTTTCTCGGGAAGTTGCGCACGCACTTCAACAGCCGATGAGCGATTTTCTGCAAAGCATGGCGAAAAGCAGCGCGGCACGTGCGGCGCAGGCGCCGTCATTTACGGATGCCGATTTCGACAAACCGGTCGTGCCGCTTTCGCTCGGCTGTTTCGGCGTCATCGCCGAAATCAAGCGCCGTTCGCCCGCGGAAGGACAACTCGCAACGCCGGCAGAGGTCGGGGACAGTGACCTTGTCGCGCAGGCGCGGGCCTACACGGCCGGCGGCGCGGCGGCAATCTCGGTGCTGACCGAACCGAGCCGCTTCGACGGCGATCTGGTACACCTGGAGGCCGTTGTCGCCGCGGCGCCCGGGACGCCCGTCATGCGCAAGGATTTCCTCGTTGAGCCGGTGCAGGTTCTCGAAGCGAGAAAAGCAGGGGCCAGTGGTGTGTTGCTCATCACGACGATGCTGGATGATAAGGCCCTTCGGGCGATGCTCGACAGCGCGTGGGAGCATGGCATGTTCGTACTGCTCGAGTCGTTCGACGAGGACGATCTCAGGCGATCGGCGCGCTATCTCGGCGGCGCTGGCCAGTTATTGATCGGCGTCAATACCCGCAATCTCCGGACACTCGAGGTTGATGGCAAGCGACTGCAGAACCTCGCGCCGTTGTTGCCGGACACGATCTGCGTCGCGGAAAGCGGCTTGCATGAGCCGGAAGACGCGGCGCGCGTGGCAGGCTGGGGATATTCGATGGCCCTGGTCGGAACGGCCTTGATGCGCAGTGCCGATCCGTCACGGCTGGTATCGGCAATGACCGCCGCAGGAGCCGCAGCATGTTCGTGAAGATCTGTGGACTGAGCACACAAGAGCATGTGCAGGCCGCCGTAGACGCCGGCGCCGATGCGGTCGGGTTCGTGTTCGCGGATTCGGTCCGCAGGATCGATCCCGCGCGCGCCGCCGCCATCACTAATATGGTACCGGACACCATAAAAAAAGTGGCCGTCATGCTGCATCCTGCAAACGAAGAGTGGCAGGCGGTCCTGCACGGATTCATGCCGGACGTCCTGCAGACGGACGCCGGGGACTTCGATAACCTGGACATCCCCGCGGGCATTGAATGCTGTCCCGTCATTCGGGACGGAAATAGGGTGTCCGGTACCTATTTGTTTGGGGACGGAAATACGGTGTCCGGTACCTATTTGTATGAGGGTGCGCGGAGTGGCGTGGGTGAGACGGCTGACTGGATTGCCGCGGCGGAGGTGGCGAAGCGGGGCCGGATGATTCTCGCGGGTGGCCTTGGCGTCGATAATGTCGGCGAGGCGATAAGAACCGTGCGGCCGTTCGGTGTGGATGTCTCCAGCGGTGTCGAGACAGCGCCCGGCCAGAAGGACTCGAGGTTGATCAGGGATTTCATCAAGGCGGCGAAAGCTGCGGGGAACAGTTCATGAGCACTATGTTTGCGGCCGACGAAGCGAAAAGGCTACTCGACGCGGCTATCAGGGGAGAGATGCCCGACGAACTCGGTCGCTTCGGTCCGTTCGGCGGGCGTTACGTGCCCGAGACTCTCGTGCCCGCATTCGAGCGCCTTGATGCCGGCGTGCAGGAGCACTTGCACGACGTCACATTCCAGCAAGAGTTTCGCCGCGAGCTGCGCGAGTGGGTCGGGCGACCTACGGCCCTGACGTTCGCGCCACGCCTGTCGGAGATCTGGGGTGCAGAGGTCTGGCTCAAGCGCGAGGATCTCGCCCATACGGGCGCGCACAAGATCAACAACGCCATCGGCCAGGCAATCCTGGCGAAGCGCCTTGGCGCAAAACACATCATCGCCGAAACGGGCGCGGGGCAGCACGGTGTCGCATCCGCGGCCGCGTGCGCACGCGTTGGCCTGCCATGCACCGTTTACATGGGCGCCGTTGACATCGAACGGCAGGCGCCGAACGTCGATCGCATGCACCGGCTCGGCGCCGAAGTGGTGGCTGTCGAGTCGGGTGACAAGACGCTGCGTGCCGCCATCGACGAAGCGCTCCGGACATGGGTCACCGATCCGGCGGGCATCTACTACCTCATCGGCTCGGCCGTCGGCGCGCATCCTTATCCTTACCTCGTGCGGGAACTGCAATCGGTCATCGGCCAGGAGGCGCGCCAGCAAATGCTCGACCAGGCGGGCGCACTGCCTGACGTGGCTTTTGCCTGCGTCGGCGGCGGCTCGAACGCGATCGGCCTGTTCTACCCGCTGCTCGGCGATGACATTGAACTGGTCGGTGTCGAAGCAGGCGGCACCGGGCCGGGCCTCGGCCAGAACGCCGCAACGCTCGCGACGGGCACGCCCGGCGTACTGCAGGGTTCGTACTCGATCATCCTGCAGGACGACGACGGCCAGGTGCAGGAAACGCACTCGATCTCAGCCGGCCTGGACTACTCGGGAGTCGGTCCGGAGCACGCGTTGCTCCAGGCGACGGGCAGGGTTGAATACATCTCGGCAACAGACGACGAGGCGCTCGAGGCGCTCGAGGAGTTGTGTGCAACGGAAGGCATTCTGACGGCGCTGGAGACTTCGCACGCCTATGCGGCGGCAAAGAACTACGCAAAACGAAATCCGGGAAAACGAATACTGATCGGCAACTCCGGTCGCGGTGACAAGGACATGCCGACACTCACCAAGTACCCCGCAAGGACTCGTAAACATGCAGGTGCATGAACGCATAGGGGCGGCGCTGACGGCCGCAAATGAAGCCGGCAGGCCGGCGCTTGTGCCGTTCATCACGGCGGGCTACCCGGAGCCGGCAGACTTTATCTCGACACTCAAGGTAATTGCCGAAACCGGAGACGTCGTCGAACTGGGCATTCCGTTCTCGGACCCAATGGCGGACGGCATGACCATCCAGCGCTCGAGCTTCGAGGCGCTGCGAAAGGGTGTCAGTCTCAAGTGGATTTTCGATCAGCTTGACGCAGTCGAAGGCGGCGTTGCCGCACCGCTGGTCATGATGTCCTACCTGAATCCGCTTCTTGCCTTCGGTTATGACGCGCTTGCCGAGCGCGCCCTGGCTGCCGGCGTGTGCGGCTTCATCGTGCCCGACCTGCCGTTCGAGGAATCGGCGGAGCTGCGCGACGCGCTCGAGGCAAAAGGGCTCGGCCTCATACAGCTCGTCACGCCGGCCACGCCCGATGAGCGCCTGCAAAAACTCTGCGCAGCATCGCGGGGGTTCGTCTACGCGGTGACCATCACGGGTATTACCGGCGGAGGCACCGGTCTTCCCGCCGACCTGACGGATTACCTGGACAAGGTTACCGGCATGTCGAGCATCCCTGTGTGCGCCGGCTTCGGCATTCGCGAGGCGCAGGACGTGGCCGCTGTCGGCCGCCACGCAGCGGGTGCGATTGTTGGCTCGGCGCTTGTCGAAACCCTGGAGCGCGGCGCAGATCCCGGGGCGTTCCTCGAGTCGCTGCGACCTTGAGCACGTGAAAAAACTCACATCCGCAGAGACGATCGTCATGATCACCCACTACCAAAACCTGCTGGCGGCAGAGGGCATCAAGACGGAGATTCGCAACCAGCATCTGGGCGGCATCATGGGCGAGATGCCCGTTTTCGAAACCTGGCCGCAGCTCTGGATCGTCAACGATCTGGATTTCGATCGCGCGACGCAGCTGATCGAGTCAATAGAGGACGAACCCAGCGGGGAACCGTGGCGATGTCCCAGGTGCGGTGAAAATAATGAAGGGCAGTTTGCAGCGTGCTGGAATTGCGAGACTAACGCCGACTAGGGCATGCCGCGGGCAAGTAGCGAAGTACCCGCTATTTCACTGCGCAGTATGGCGGCGACTTTTTCGGGCTGCATGGGGCGGCTGATCAGGAAA
>JAOUNK010000211.1 GCA_029881015.1 Gammaproteobacteria bacterium
GGTCTTTTCGCTCCTGTTTTTCACTACTATGAAACATTTGTTTCATTATTGCCAATAATCAGAGTCAAATCGGACTACTTTTCACTGTTTTTCGCTCATAATGTCGAAAGGATTTTACGACCCCAGGACCCGGCAGAGGACAGAACGATGGCAGATCTCTTCGATAATCCCATGGGACTCGATGGCTTCGAGTTCGTGGAGTTCGCTGCACCCGACACCCGCGTGCTTGAAGACGCATTCAAGCTGCTCGGTTTCACCGAGGTCGCCCGTCACCGCTCAAAAGACGTGACGTTGTGGCGCCAGGGCGGCATCAATTTCATCATCAACAACCAGCCCCGCAGCCAGGCGTGGTATTTCGCTCGCGAGCACGGCGCCTGCGCCTGCGGCATGGCCTTCCGCGTGCGGGATGCGCACAAAGCCTACGACCGTGCGCTCGACCAGGGCGCCCAGCCAGTGGATATCCCGACCGGCCCGATGGAGATTCGCCTGCCCGCGATCAAGGGCATCGGCGGTGCGACCGTGTACCTCATTGACCGCTACGAGGACGGGTCGTCGATCTACGATATCGACTTCAACTTCATCGAGGGTGTCGATCGGCGCCCGAAGGGCTGTGGCTTCGATGTCATTGACCACCTGACTCACAACGTCTATCGCGGCCGCATGCAATACTGGGCCGATTACTACGAGAAACTCTTCAACTTCCGCGAGATCCGTTACTTCGACATCCGGGGCGAGCACACGGGGCTGCTGTCCAAGGCAATGACCGCGCCGGACGGCAAGATCCGTATTCCGCTCAACGAAGAAGCCTCCAAGGGAACCGGCCAGATCGAGGAATACCTGATGGCTTTCAACGGGGAAGGCATCCAGCACATCGCCTTCTCCTGCGATGATCTCCTTGCCTGCTGGGACCGGCTCAAGGAAAACGGGATCGAGTTCATGACCGCCCCGCCCGATGCTTACTATGACATGCTCGAAGAACGCCTGCCGGGTCATGGCGAACCGGTCGACGAGCTGCGCGCTCGCGGCATTCTTCTCGATGGCACGACAGACGGCGACAAGCCGCGCTTGTTGCTGCAGATTTTTTCGGCCAACATGGTCGGCCCTACCTTCTTCGAGTTCATTCAGCGCAAGGAAGACGAAGGCTTCGGCGAGGGTAACTTCAAGGCGCTGTTCGAATCGATCGAGCGCGACCAGGTTGCGCGCGGCATCATCAGCGCCGAAGCCTGACAGGAGCGAAGCATGGAACTCAAACGCATTCACCACGTCGCGTATCGCTGCAAGGACGCGAAGGAAACCGTCGACTTCTACCAGCGTGTGCTGAACATGGAGTTCACGGTCGCGTTTGCAGAAGACCAGGTGCCGTCGACCAAGGAGCCGGATCCCTACATGCATGTCTTTTTGGACTGTGGCATGGGCAACGTAATTGCGTTCTTCGAATTGCCGACACGTCCCGACATGGACCGCGACCGCAATACGCCCGAGTGGGTCCAGCATATCGCGTTCGAGGTCGAGGACTACGACGCCTTGCTCGCCGCGAAAGCCCACGTCGAGAGCGAGGGCCTGGACGTCATCGGCCCGGTCAATCACGGCATCTTCCAGTCCATCTACTTCTTCGACCCGAACGGTCACCGTCTCGAGCTGGTCGCGAACACGCAGACGCAGGAACAGATTGATGAGCTCAAACGCGTGGCACCGGCCATGCTCGAGGAGTGGAGCCAGACGAAGAAAGCTCCGCGCCACGCAGCCTGGCTGCACGAACTGGAATTCCGAGGCGACGAACAATGAAACTTGCTTCTCTCAAGGATGGCCGGGACGGCCGACTCGTCGTTGTATCCAGAGACCTGCAACGGTATCTGCCCGCTACAGGCGTCGCCGCTACCCTGCAGGCCGCCCTCGACGACTGGCCCAATGCGCGCCCCGCTCTCGAAGTAATCGCCGCACGCGTCGAAGCAGGCGAAGGCGACACGTTCAACCAGGCCGACTGCGCGTCGCCGCTGCCGCGCGCGTATCAGTGGGCTGACGGTTCCGCCTACGTCAATCACGTCGAGCTGGTCCGCAAGGCCCGTGGTGCCGAAATGCCGGCGACTTTCTGGACCGATCCGCTCATGTACCAGGGTGGCTCCGATTCGTTTATTGGCCCGCGCGACAACATCCCGATGGCCGATGAGGCCTGGGGCATCGATTTCGAGGCCGAGATCGTTGTCGTCACGGATGACGTCCCGATGGGCGTCTCCCCGGAAGCCGCACTCGACCGCATTCAGCTCGTCATGCTGGTTAACGACGTGTCGCTGCGCAACCTGATTCCCGGCGAACTCGCCAAGGGCTTTGGTTTTTTCCAGTCGAAACCCTCGAGTGCCTTTTCGCCCGTCGCCGTAACGCCGGACGAGCTTGGCGACGCCTGGCGTGAGGGCAGGCTGCACCTGCCGTTGCTGTCGGTTCTCAATGGCGAACCGTTCGGCAAACCGGATGCCGGGGTCGACATGACCTTCCATTTCGGCCAACTGGTTGCCCACGCGGCGAAAACCCGGCCGCTTGGCGCTGGCTGCATCATCGGTTCGGGTACGATCTCCAACAAACTCGGCGATGGCCCCGGCAAGCCCATTGCCGACGGCGGTGTCGGCTATTCCTGCATTGCCGAGATTCGTACGATTGAAACGATCAAGAACGGCGCGCCGTCCACATCATTCATGAAGTTTGGCGACCGCATCCGTATCGAAATGAACGACGCGAGTGGCGCGTCAATATTCGGTACGATTGACCAGGCCATCGCAGAATACAAAGGCCCATAGCGATAGAGATGTCTCTGCGACTCTACAGCTACTGGCGCTCATCTGCGGCATACCGCGTGCGCATAGCACTGAACCTGAAGGGGCTCGATTACGAAATCGTGCCGGTCTCGCTTGCGCCCGGGGTTTCCGAACATCGCGGCACCGCGTATCGCGAAAAGAACCCGCAAATGCTGGTACCCTACCTCGAGGACGGCGACCTCGGTATTGCGCAGTCGATGGCCATTCTCGAGTACCTCGAGGAGGCCTACCCGGGCACACGCCTGTTACCCCGGTCAGAACCGGCGCGCAGCCGCGTGCGCGCCTTCTGCAACCTGATCGCATGCGACATTCACCCGCTCAACAACCTGCGCGTAATGAACTACATCAGGAAAGAGTTTGGCGCGGATCCCACGGGTGACTGGTACACGCACTGGATACACGAGGGGTTCGAGGCCGTCGAGGCATTAGCCAGCAACGGCCCCTATGTATTCGGCAACGCCGTAACTCTTGCCGATGCATTCCTCGTTCCGCAGGTCTATAACGCGCGGCGTTTCGATGTACCGCTCGACGCGTTTCCGAAGCTGACCGCCATCGTCGAGACCTGCAATGAACGCACCGCGTTCCAGGACGCGGCGCCGGAAGCTCAGTCGGACGCGGGTTGAGGACGTAGCGCCTCGTCGAGCATTTTGATGAGCTCGTCGCGGTCATAGCTGAACGCGTGCCCTTCGTTGAGCTGGACCAGCTCCTCGATGGCCTTGCGAATCGTGATCTCGGCCTCGAACTGGTCCGGCACGACCATGTAGCGGCGCCTTGGTGTGTCCGAGAACAGGGCATGCAGCGCCGCATCCGAAACCGCGTCCGGCTCCTGCAATATGACCTCGCGCGCCGCCGCCTGTTTCATCTGCTCCCGCATCGCGTCAGTCATTTCGCCACCTGCGGCTTCGATGCTGCTGGCAATGCGCGCGCCGGTCGTGCGTCGAATCATCGACTTGTAACTGCCCGGTTCGATGAGACTGACACCGACACCTGCCGGCGCCATTTCGCCCGCGAGTGAATCCACGAAGGCCTCCATCGCGTGCTTGCTCATGCTGTACGCCGAGCCGCCCGGGCGCGAGAGGATTCCGGCAATCGAGCCTGTCGTAACGATCCGGCCCTTGCTTTCGACGATCAGCGGCGTGAATGCGCGCGTGACGCGTACGACGCCATTGACGTTTACGTTCAGGACGAAATCCAGTTCGCCGTCACTCATATCAGCAACGGCTCCGGACGTGGCGACACCGGCATTGTTGACGAGTCCCCAGAGGCCTCGTCCTTCCTCGCGGATCATGGCGACTGCCGCATCGACGTCTTCCTGGCTCGTGACGTCCAGCCGCACGGCCTTGATGTTCTCGATGGCATCGAGCTCGGCAAGGTCCTTGTCCTTGCGCGCGCCGGCGTACACGAAATACCCCTCGCTCGCGAGCCTCTCGGCCATGTTGCGACCGATCCCGGTGCTGGCACCTGTAATGAGCACGGCCTTTTGATCACCCGCGAACGCCGGCAGTGAAGAAAACTGGACGAACGCCAGGATTGCGACGAGCGTGACGCTCCGGATTAACCTCATCATGACCCCCTTCTCTTGTTATTCGAAGTCGGTCACTTTACCACGAGTACAACGAAATCAAGCCGGCTGTCTTTTCACAACAATGAGGGTTGAAATCGCACTGCAGCCGCGCGGAGAGATTGGGTCCAAAGTTGGCGCTGGGTTCAGGTCGGGCCGTCAAGTTCGAGTTTCGACCGCTGCGCAGCTTCCGGAGAATCCGGGCACCAGCTTGACTGTCGGCGGGATCGCCGCAGTAGCTATCGCAAAGGCAAGCTCAATCAGGCCCTTAATGCCGCCCAGGTTCCATTCAGGATATTCTCAATAAGACCGGCCTCGACACCGTCCCTGCGAGCCAAATTGACGCCGATTTGAAGGCATGCAGCAGCCGGCCAGCAGTTTATCACCTGGGCGGCCGGAGACGATCGAGAGCGGAAAACGGTTATCCGTACTCGCAATAGATCTTGCTGGCAAGACGCCGACATTCGGACAGGAAAGAGGCACAGGATCACGTCCTACTTCAAGTAGGAGTGGAGAAACAAGTCCATGGCCTTGAAGAACTGTAATCGGTGCGCCTCATTGCTCAGGTAATGGTCACCGCCTTCGAACCCCAGGTAGGTGGCGTCCTTGCCGCTTTCTTCCAGTTCCCAGTACATCTTGCGGCCGTGTTGAATCCTGACACTTCAGTCATGAAGGGCCAGTCTAGCGTATTTCAAGCAGCAGGCTAGCGGAAGAATTGGAACTTCGGTACGCTAGGTGACATGTTTGGCTCGATTCGACTACTTGCGCTTCCTCTCATCGCGGTAGCTTTGACGGTGTCCGCTTGTGCAACAGGCGCTCAAGAGAAACCGGACTACTTCGACTCGGATATTCCCGGAAAGGCAGCGAAGAAGGCTGAATTTCCCGGTTGCACGCCGCGCACCGAAACCGGCCCCATCCTAATTGATGGCAAATTGCCGGAGTATCCCAGACGGGAGGCTGCGTCCGGATATATTGGGTCCGTCGATGTCCGGTTTATAATTACCGAGACGGGCGCGACGTCTAACGTTGAGACCCTCCGCGCAACGTCCCGTCGGTATTCAACTGCATCAAATGACCGGTTCGCGGCAGAAGTTGAATCAGCCGTTGGGAATTGGATTTTCGAGCCAGCGATGAATCTGGAAATGCCTGTCGCTGTGGTTTGCGCTCAAAGGCACATATTCAATGAGGCGGGCGTAACCGTTATTCAACTCGAAACTAGGCTAGCGGCTGCTTCCGAGGGTTAACGAACCATTAGGCTAGGCTCAAGATATACCGGTGCCTCCGGCCAACAGCGGCCGGTCATTAGTCTAGTTGGCGTCCACTGGCTCGAAGTCGGAATCATACAGTTCAGCTTCAAAAGCCGTGTCGCCACTTTTGTCGAATCCGTAAACAAGTGTCATTGGCTTGCCATCCTCCCCGGTGAAGCCTTGGTCTAGCCCTACAATGTCGCCTGTCTTGGGTCGGCAGCCAACGACCGACTCCTTTCGTGCGCAAAGCGGAAGTCACCAAGCAACGCGGGCAACTGTCGCAGTGCGGCCAGAAACAGCCCCATGAGCCCTGGGGTATCAGTGAGATGAAACCGTCGCTTGCGCCACCGATCGCTCGACTCGGACCTCGATCCATTCGCTGGAGTTCATTCTGGAACCATATTCAGGAAGCACGTTATCTTGGGCATGACCGACGAAGTC